>CALFIV010000385.1 GCA_937877295.1 uncultured Clostridia bacterium | reverse complement strand
GAGTTCAGACGTGTGCTCTTCCGATCTCCGAGGATGCGGTGCATAGGCTCTTTACGGGCGGATTGATCCGGCCGAACGGGACGGTAATCCTCGAGCACGCGGCGGAGCTTGTGCCGGCAGACCATCCGGGCGTATACCGGGTGCGCAGGTCGAAGCGGTTCGGACGATGCGGGTATTCTCTCATTGAGGAGGACAGGTCATGAAGATCGGCGTGTATCCGGGTAGCTTTGACCCGTTCACGGTCGGGCACTTGGATGTTTTGAGAAGCGCGGCAAACCTGTTCGACATCGTATACGTTGCGGTGCTGAACAATTCGGCGAAGTCGCCGGTGTTTACCGTGGAGGAGCGTCTTCACATGATCGATCGCATGATCGAGCAGGAGGACTTTCAAAATGTCCGTTCCGGTTCTTTTGCGGGATTGCTGGTCGATTATGCCGAGAGCGTTGACGCGCACTATATCATTCGCGGATTGCGCGCGATCACGGATTTCGAATACGAATTCCAGATCGACGCGGTCAATCGCCATCTGAAGCCGGAGATCCGCACGGTGTATTTTATGGCGAACCCTGCGCATTCGTTCCTTTCCAGCTCGAATGTGCGTGAAATCGGAGAATTGGGCGGTTCGATCGAGGGATTGGTCCCGTCCTGCAATATCAATTATTTACGGGAAAGGTTGGCAAGGCAAGTATGAACGGAGTACAGACGATGAAGATCTTCAGCATCCTCTCGAAGATCGAGCAGCTCGTGGAAGAGAGCCCCAAGCCGAAATTCAACAACGCGGGCAACCGCCGCATTATCGACGCGGATGAGCTCGGCGCTCTTTTGGAGGATCTCAGAACGACGATCCCGGAGAACATCCGCAAGGCAAGCGGCATTCTCGCAGAGAAGGAAAACACATTGCGCGACGCAAACGAACAGGCGGATCAGATCGTCGCCGACGCGCAGCGCGAAGCAAACGAACTGCATGAGCAGGCACAGGAGGCAGCGGAGAACGTCTACCGTCAGGCGGTCGCCGAATACGAAGCGCTGATCTCCGAAAACTCGATCTATCAGGAAGCGATCAAGCGCGCGGAGGATCTGCACCGCGCAGCGGAAGAGAATGCCGACTCCATCTGCAACGGCGCGCGCGCCTATGCCGACGACATCCTTGCCGACGTACAGCGCTACCTCAACGACTACATGAAGATGATCAACGGCAACCGCGAGGAGCTCGACGTCCGGCAAAGACCGGCAGCGCCCGAGCTGGTTGTTCCGACGCCCGATCCCGCGCCGATTTCGATGCCCGTGCAGGATGCGATTCCCGCGTCGCGCCGTCAGGCAGAACCTGCCCGTCAACCGAAGTCGCAGACGAAGCCGCGTCCCGTGCCCGTAGAGGAAGAGGAGGAGGAAGAAGAAGCGTCGCAGAAGCCGCGCAAGAAAGGATTCTTCGCCCGCATGCTCGGCATCGAAGAGGTTGAGGAAGACGAAGACACGGACGAGTATGACGAGGAAGAAGAGAAGCCGAAGAAGAAAAAACGCGGCCTGTTTTCCTTCATGTCCGCCGATGACGACGAAGACGAGGACGACGAAGAATAAAACCGATTCCGTATGCTATACCGAGGGGGTTATCTCCCTCGGATTTTTCGTTTTTGGCCCTATATCGGGGGCTGTCGTATCCTTTCCAAAAAAATCGGATCACTTCCTGCCGCATTTTCCTGCTTTGCGCCGTTTTATGGGTGAAAGGAGTTTGAAATGGAACACAGAAACAAACAAGCCGAACGGGACCGCGAGGCCGTGCGCATCGTCGAGATGTATTCCGACATGCTGATGCGCATCTGTCTGAACCGTCTGCCGAGCATTGCGGCGGCGGAAGACGCGGTGCAAAGCACGTTCGAACGCCTGATCCGGCGGCAGCCGGTCTTTGCATCGCGCGAGCACGAAAAAGCGTGGCTGATCAAAACCGCGATCCGTATCTGCATCGATGAAGCGCGGAAGGCGTCACGCAGGAATGTATCCCTCAACGAAGAGATTGCAACGGCGTATTCGGAGGAGAGCTATGAACTGCTCGATACCATCCGCACGCTGCCCGAGAAGGACCGCGACGCCGTGTATCTCTACTACTATGAGGAGTATTCCACGCGCGAGATCGCAAAGATCCTCGGCGAACGCGAGGGCACGACGCGCTCACGGCTCAGCCGTGCCAGACAAAAACTGAGAACGCTGATGGAAGGAGAAACCGATGAACAAGTTTTATAAAGGATACGATGATATTACCGCGTCGGACGTGTTCAAAAGCCGCATGGTCCGAACTCTGACCGGACGGAAGGAAACGAAGCCTGCCGTGCTGCGCCCGAGCCGCCGCGTCGCAGCTGTTCTGATCGCTGCGGCTGCGCTGATTCTCGCAATGGGCACCGCCGTTGCGGTCGGGCTTTCCACCGCAGGCAGATTGCGGCAGACGACGGAGGAACGACTCGATACATCGGAGGAGGAGCGTTTGCTTGCGGCGCGTGAAACGGCTGTGCGGATTGTAAACGACGCATCATACGCCCGCATCATTCCGCTGCACGAATCGGCAGCGCTGCAGGATGTCACGCTGAACATGCGCAGCGTCGAGCTTGACGGAGACGAGCTGATGCTGACGTTTGCGGCAGACAGCGAAACGACCGGCATGGTACTGGATTTCGAAAGCGGAATTTCGCAGGAGGATGTACATGCGCAGAGAATCCTCGATGCCTTCGATACCTTCTGTGAAATCGGCATGGACGCGCGCGACTTCCGGCTGTCCTTCGGCGGCAGCGCCTATGTGCCGTACTATACGGACGACATGCCGAGCGCAATCGGCTATGGGAATGCCGACGATCTGGTCATTCGGTTTCTCGATTTGCCGAAGATCACAAACGGCACGGAGATGACGCTGTCCGGCACGCTGTACCGCTGTGACGGCGAGGGCAATCGCACGGGCGAGATCGGCGCGTTCGAAATCCCGTTTGTCTTCGATTATACCGACGCCATGCGGGAGGCGGATATCGAGCGTGAAACGAGGGAGATCCTTGACTTGGAACGCACGCGAGACGAACAGCAGCAGGTCAATCTGGATAAACTGCCCGAAGAAGCTACGTCGCTTGAGCAAACCGTGGGGATGACTGTGTATCACGACGTTTCGGCGGATGAACGGGGCATTCTGCTCGGACTGACCAATACGCTCGGCGGCGAGGGCTTTGAACAGTTCCGCTATTACTGCATGAACGGCTATCGCGTCGCTGAGGAGGAGGTTGCCTACGAATGGAACGACGCGATGAACGCGAACACCGTTCTGCTGCGCCTGCCGTACTATGCGCAGCTGCCGTATCTTGATTCCGTGTTGACGGTTGCCTGCGTGAACATCAGCGGACAGGCGACAAAAACTGACGAAGGCTGGCTGGAGCCGGAGCACTATGAACAGGACGTGCTTGTATTCCGCTACGATCTCAACACCGGTAAGGTCACGCTGCCGAAGGACGAGCAGGAACGCGACGCTTGGTTTACGCCGGAGCCGCTGACGTCAAGTCACCGGGTATTCGAGCTGATGAAGCCGGGCTACGATATCATCAATGTCGAGACCGACAAGCAGGAACAAAACGGCGTTTCGGTCTGCATCCGCCGCGTTGCGTTCTGCGAGGACGGAACGATGGAGATCTTCTATCAGGCGGAAAACATGGCGTGCGAGGTCATGACGTGGGAGACGTTCCCGAAGGAGATCCGCATCAACGGCGAGCCTGTCCCGCGTGACGTCTTCCGGGCATGGGATTTCGATTGGCAGCCGTTCCGCCTGACCGACGACCGCATTGCGGAAATCATCGATTCCTACAGCATGGAAAAGACGCGCTGGGTCATCGATTCCTGGAAGGTCGTGCCCGAAAAGCGGTTTGACATGTACGACGGACCGATCACGATCGAGATCAATGATTGGGACCTCTACGATCTCAACAAGCAGGGCGAGCGCGAATATGTCGGAACGTTCAGCTTCCGCTTCACAGTCGATCCCGCCGACGCCTATACGCAGCAGATCAATTCACGGGAAGGTCTGCAAAAGAAATGAGAAGGCATTTCCTGCATTCGCATCACGGCGCAAAGCGGTTTCTTGCAATCTGTCTGCTGCTTTGCGCCTGCGTCCCTACGCCGGAGGAGGACTATGTCGTCGGAAAGATGCCGACAGAAGCAACGATTTCGCAGACATTGCCGGTTGACAGCTCCGAAGCTGTAAAGGCAGTGCCGACGGCTGATACCGATTGCATTCCCATCGACAAGGGCAAGCTTTCGGAAATTCGGTTCGAGGCAGCGCTCGAACACATGGACGTGGAGTCCTGTCCGGTTTATCCGCTGACGCCGGTTTCGTTCGATGGGGAAACGGTCGAACGGCTGATCCGCGCGTTTGTACCGGATGTGCACATACTGGTGGGTGAAGGCGACATGACGCTTGCGGATATCGAAGCGGAGATTGCGGCAACGCTTTCACACATCAACGGCATCGACTCGTTCACATTCGATTCCGAAGAGGACAAAGCACAGTATCTTGCGGAGGAGCAGGAGATTCTGGAAGAATTGCAGGACGCCTACCGAAAGGCGCAGCAGACGGAGATTGCCGAAATCGATGCCTCGACGCTTGCCGCACAGGAAAGGGTCAATTTTGCACTGTGTGATACATCCGGTCATACCGTTGCGCGGGGACGTCTGACCTGCGGGATTGAGGATGGAGATCCGCGTTCTTCCCACTGCCATATCTGGCGTACGGATGATGATTCGCTAACTGTCGGAGAGCAGGATGCAGCAAGCTTACAGCCGATCTGCGAAGCGTTTCTGAAAACGGCGGGAATCGAGGGCTTTGCGTTCAACGACAGCGAACGACGCGGGGACAATCTAAGGCAGATGTACTACACAAGAACCTTTCCGGCACTGCCCTATGCGGCGGCATATCAGATTACTTCGCTGCAATGGCGAGACTACGATGACGGGGCGCTGTTTACGGAACCGGCATGGAGCGATGAATCCATTCTGCTGCAATGCAAAAACAGACAAGTCGTGAGCACCGAATGGGTTTCCAAGTCGGAGATCGGCGACGCCGTGCAGGAGGTGCCGATACTGTCCTATGACGTGCTCAAACAAAAGATCGTGGACGGTCTGATTTACCAATGGAGCATACCGCAGGCAGATGCGGAGGAGTCGCACCGTATCACGGTAACGCGTGTGCAGCTCGGCTATAAGCGCGTACAAACGCCCAACGCAAAAGGAAAGTATCGATTGATTCCGGTATGTACGGCGATTGGCTATATCACGATCAAATACCGTTCACAGACGGATGCCTCGCAGCGCATATTGGATGAGCACATGGAATGGACCGAAGACAGCGGCGTTCTGCTCGTTCTGAATGCCATCGATGGTAGCATTGTCGGATAGACAAACGCCCCTTTTCCGCTGAGGGAAAGGGGCGCTGCTTTTTCAATTACACGTCGCCGCTTTTGCGGTGCTGCGAGCGCTCGGCGTCGAAGCCTTCCGGGTAGCGCGCCCTCAGCTTGTCGATGTTGTTCTGCAGAATTGTTTCGAGATCGTAGCCGATCGCGGTTGCGGCCTCGGCAAGATACCAGGCGATGTCGCCGAGCTCCTTTGCAAAATGCTCCCGGTCAAGCTCGTGCCCCTGCATCATCCATTTTTTGACAAGGTCGATCGCCTCGCCGGATTCGCCGCAAAGCCCCATCACGCCGTTTAAGAGCACTTCGGTTTCGTTGAGCTTCGGATTGAGCGTGGTCATTGCCAGCTTCTGATACTCATTGATCGTCATATGTCTATACCTCACAATCCCATATTTTCGTCGATTAAGATGATGCGAAACGCCTGATGCCGTCTTGACGGATACTCGGTGATCGCGGTCACGTTGCACATGCGCAGCGGCGGGCGGCAATCGCGGCAGACGTTGTCGATCGAGCAGGGCGTCTGAAAGCCCTGTCTGCGGGCGTTCGGACCGCAGGCGTCGTGCTTGATCCGTGCGATCGCCTCGTGGGTGTCCTTGACAAGCTTATTCTTACCGACGGCGAGGATCACCGTTTTCGGTCCGTAGATCATGCCCGCAAGGCGGTTGCCGGTGCCGTCGATGTTGACGAGCCGTCCGTCCTCGGTGACTGCGTTGGTCGAGCAAAGGTAGACGTCTGCGGCGATCGCCTTGATACGCGTTTGTTCGACCTGCGGCTTTTCCACCTTCCAATGCCAGAAGACTTCATTTCCACGCTCGATCAAAGCGTCATACAGTCCCAGATCGCGTACGGTCGCAGAGCCCGCAATGCCGACGGAACGTTCGCCGATATAATCCAAAATTCGCTGTTTCGCTTCTTCGGGGGTATCGACCACCTCTGCGAGAAACCCACGTGCGCAAAGTCGCTGTTTTACTGCTTCCAATTCCGCGTTCATACCATCCACCTCCGCTTGGGTTTTCCCAATTGTATCACACTTCTTGCAATTTTGGCAACGGTAATGTATGATATTATTACCTTTGGAGGTAGCTATGAACTTCGATCCCAATCTCATCCGAAATTTTTCGAT
>CALFIV010000384.1 GCA_937877295.1 uncultured Clostridia bacterium | reverse complement strand
TCCATGTCATACTTGTCAGCTGACAAGTATGACATGGACATCAAGCTCCAGAGCATCGGCAAGTATATGCTCAAGGCTCCCATGGACACTATGAGCGACGTTGTAGAGATGTTCTGCAAGATCTATCAGTACGGCAACGACATCGTCAATCAGTGAGAGGTCTGAATGTTAAAGTCGAATTTATCTGAGCTTCATGCCGAGGATAATATTGCTGTACTTACCATTGACAACGGCCCGAAGAATCTTCTCTCCGAGCCCGAATTCATAGACCGTAAGGAGCTCCTCGGCTGGCTGGACGAAAATCCTCAGGTGGGGACTCTTATCATTACAGGCAAGGGCAGACATTTCTCCCACGGCGCTGACGTATCGCTCTTCGGCGAGGCAGGCGGCGCCGACCTTTCGGCAAAGCTTGAAAACGCAAGAGAGCTTCTGCGCACAATAGAGAAGCTCCCGCTGATAACTGCGGCAGCCATCAACGGCGGCTGCTTCGGCGGCGGGCTTGGAATAGCACTGAGCTGTCAGTTCAGGATAGCATCGCCCTCTGCTTTTCTCGGCCTTCCCGAGATAATGCACGGCGTTGTTCCCGGTATGGGCGGTATGGAGCGCCTGTACAGACTGCTGGGCAGGGAAAAGGCTCTCAGCATGATACTCTGCGGCGAGATGATAGGCGCTAAGGAAGCCCTGGAGATGGGTCTCGTCACAAAGCTCAGCGAAAATAAGAATTCATTCGATGAGACCGTAGCCTTCGTGAAGGAGCTGCTCAGCGGCAAATCCCTCACCCAGATACGGGCTATCATAGACACTATAAACCTTGCCTCAGAGGGAGCTGAAGACCCCTCAAAGGGCAAATTTGAAGCAGCTCTGGCGGAGGCTTCAAAGAAATGAGAAGAAGCTCGTACAGACTGACTGTAAGAGGATATGAACTTGATTCCTTCGGTCACGTCAACAACTCCGTTTACCTTCAGTACGCAGAGACAGCTCTGTGGAACTTCTTCAAGGTACACGGTCTGCTGGCGGTGATAGTGGAGGAAGGGCTTTTCCCCGTGGTAATACTCAAGGGCTTCTCCGTCACCGAGGGCGATGGCCGCGGCGAATTTCGCCGTGTCGATCGCGCTGCCGCCGCCGATGCCGATCACGGCATCCGCTTTCGTCTCCCTGGCCAGGCGCGTGGTCTCGACGACGCCCGAGAGCTGCGGGTTCTGCTCTACGCCGCCAAACACCGCGACGATGCGGCTGTCCTTCTCCTGCATCTCCTTCGCCGTCGGGGCAAAGTGCTTTCCGCAGGCGATCACACAGCGCTGCAGGCCGAGCTCACCCAGGATTTCGCCGAGCTGCTGAAACTTTCCCTCGCCGAAATAAATCTTGACCGGCTGGGAATAAACAAACTCATGCGCCATAGATGTTCGCCTCGATCTCGTCCACCTTGGCTGCGAACTTATGCATATTCACTGCGCGCCAGTCTTCCAGATCCTGGCACCAGTCGGTTGCGAGGAAGGTCTTGACCATCTCGACGGCCATCTCCGGTCCGACGATCCAGCCGCCCATGCAAAGGATGTTGGCGTTGTTGATAGCCCGGGACATTTTCGCAGAATAGACGCCCTCGCAGGCAACGGCATAAACACCTTTGTACTTGTTCGCAACCACGGACATCCCGGCGCCGGTGCCGCAGATGAGGACGGCCTTGTCGTAGGTGCCGTTCTGTACCAGCGGAGCAACCTCGCTCGCGACCTGATAGTAGGGATGAACCTGTTCGAGATCGGTGGTGCCGAGATCGTCGAACTCGACGCCGGCTTCGGTGAGATAGGCCTTGATTGCTTCCTTTGCCACAAATCCGGATTTATCGCTTCCAATTGCAATTTTCATTGATTCTCTCTCCTTTACCTTTCATGACAGAACGATCCCGCCCGCTGAGGGGGCGGGATCTGTAATGTTTGAATTACTTCAGGCTGACTGCCTTCTTCGCCGTCGCGACGATGTTCTCGACGGTCAGACCCATGGCCTCCCGGAGATACGGAAGCTTGCCGACTTCGCCGAAACGATCCTGCACACCCACGGCGCAGGCCGGGATCTTTTCGGTTGCGAGCGCTTCGAGCACTGCAGAGTGCAGCCCGCCGATGACATTGTGATTCTCTACGGTCAGCACCGCGCCTGTTTTGCGTGCGGATGCGATCACGCTCTCACGGTCGATCGGCTTGATGGTGTGGACGTTGATGACCTCGCACGAGATTCCCTCCGCGTCCAGCGCTGCCGCCGCGTCAAGCACGTCGCGCGTCAGCATGCCGGATACAAAGATCGAAAGGTCCTTGCCGTCGCGCAGCTTGTCCGCTTGAAACAGATTGAAGGTATAACCTTCGGGGAATACGTCCGGCAACGCTTTGCGGAACAGGCGGATGTATACCACACCTTGATACGCATTGAGCACCGGCATCGCGGCGCGAAGCTGAACGCCGTCGACCGGATCAAAGATGACCATGCCGGGGATTGAGCGCAGAACGCCGACGTCCTCCATGCTCATATGCGTCCCGCCGTTCAGCTCTGCCGAGATGCCCGGATCTGTGCCGACGATCTTGACATTTTGCTTGGCATATGCGATCGAGATTGCAATTTGATCGCAGATGCGGCGTGAGGCAAAGGGTGTAAAGCTCTCGATCCACGGTTTGAATCCGTAGGAGGAGAGACCCGCGGCGATCGACGCCATGTTGCTTTCCGCTACGCCGCAGTCGAAGATCTGTTCCGGAAAGCGTGCCCGCAGGCCGAGCGTGCCGCTTGCCTTTGCGAGGTCTGCGTCAAGCAGGACCACATGCCTGTCGGCTTCCATCAGCTTTGAAAGGCATTCCGCATAGATTGCCCGCATTTCCATCGATTACGCCTCCTCTCGAATTGCACGGATGGCTTCGTTTGCCTGTTCCTCCGTGATATTGGTGTTGTGATTTGCCGTTCCGAGCTCTTCAATCCATTGGACGCCGCAGCCCTTCTTGGTATTGAGAATCACCATCGTGGGTTTTCCGCTGCCGACGCCGAGCTTAGCGTGTTTCACCGCCGCAGAAACCTCGTCGACGTCGTTGCCGTCTTCAACGTCAATGACGTTCCAGCCGAATGCCGCCCATTTATCGGAAAGCGGCGCGATGTCGTTGACCTCGGCTACCGTACCGTCGATCTGGAGCTTGTTGTAGTCGGTAAAGGCGATCAGGTTATCGAGCCGCTTTGCCGCCGCAAACATTGCCGCCTCCCAGATCTGGCCTTCCTGACTTTGACCGTCGCCGATCAGCGTATAGATGATCGCGCCGTCGCCTTCCAGCTTCGATCCCAGCGCCGCGCCGACTGCGCACGAAAAGCCCTGGCCCAAGCTTCCGGTCGTCATGTCGATGCCGGTGGTCAGATTCATGTCGCAGTGGCTCGGTAAGCTGGTACCGCCCTGATTCAGCGTCAGCAGCAGGTCCTTATCAAAGTAGCTGCGGTTGCTGAGCGTCGCGTATACTGCAGGGCCGGCGTGTCCTTTTGAGCAGATGAAACGGTCGCGTCCCTCCTTTTTGGGCTCAGCGGGATCGATGCGCATTTCTTCAAAGTACAGGACCGCCAAAAGCTCTACGACCGAAAGACAGCCGCCGATGTGACCGACGCCGAGATGTCCGATGCAGCGGAGTATGTCGCAGCGGATATCCTTGCAGATTTCCTTGAGATTCGTGTTCAAATCCGAGTTCTCCTTTACTTTTAATTAATTATGTTAACCAATTCAATTTTATCCGCTTGCGCATACAATGTCAAGGGCTTGGCATTGACTTTCGAGGGATTTGATAGTATGATTGATGAACAAAAGAAATTGATCGGAGGAAGATCATGCAACATTCGTTTACCCCGGTTTATGTGCCGGTCGGCGTACCGACGTTTCATATGGAAAGTGCCGAGGACGCGTTCGTGCGTTCGTGCAATGCGCTGCGTGCGCTCGATGCGCGATTTGTCTGCCCGGAGGAGAAGCTGCTGTCGATCGACGCGCTTCGGGCGTATCTTGCGCCGCTTTCGCCCGATCTGATTGTCTTTCAAAACCTGACCTTTGCAAATGCGGCTTATATGTCCGAAGTTCTGCGCCGCTTTGACTGTCCGGTCGTTTTGTGGACGCTCAGGGAGCCCGTCATTGACGGCGGACGGCTTCGGCTCAATTCTCTCACCGGCGCGTACTCTGCGGCAAACGCGCTGCGTGCGTTCGGCGACCGCCCGTTTACGTATGTGTACGGCGCGCCGGAGGAGGAGCGGGTGCGTGATGCGCTGAAAGCGGCAGTCTCGGCGGCTGTGATCAAGCGGGACATGCGTTCGCTGAAGCTTGCGGCGATCGGGCATACGCCGCAGGGCTTTGGCTTCGGCCGTGCGCTTGATGCGGAACTGATGCATACCTTCGGCGTGGAGCTTGCGGCAATCGAAGCACGCGAACTCATCGACCGCGCAAAGGGCTATACGGATGAACAATGCAAGCCGTATCTTGACAAGACAGCATGCGCCACCTACGGACTCGACGGCACGCCGGAACGAAACCGCCTCGACCATGCGCGTCTCTACAAGGCATACAGCGATTACATCCGGGAAAACGGCGTCGGCGCGCTTGCTTCGCGCTGCTGGCCCGATTTCTTCACCGCGTTCGGTACGCCGGTATGCACCGTACTGTCGCTGCTCAACGACGACGGCATAGCAAGTGCCTGCGAAGCGGACGTGTACGGCGCGCTTTCGATGTGGATCGGCATGCAGCTTTCGCATGCGCCGGTCTTCTTCGGCGATCCAGTTTCGCTGGATGAGGATGAAAACACCATTACGTTCTGGCATTGCGGCGCTGCGGCATGTTCGCTGGCGCGCAAGGATACCGGCGCAGTCGTCGGGGTACATCCGAATCGCAAGATCGGTCCGGCAATGGACTTCGGCTGCGAAGCGTTCGAGGACGCGACGGTATTCCGCATCGGCCGCGAGCCGGACGGCAGCTTCCGCTTTTTCCTGTGCGAAGGCGAAGCGCTTGATAAACCCAAACAGTTTACCGGCACAAGCATCGTTATCCGCACCGACGAAGACGCGCGTGCGATTGTGGAGGACAGCGTCGAAGCGGGCTTTGAACCGCACTTTGTCGTGATTCAGGGAAGGCACGGAGAGACGCTTGAAGCGCTTGCGAAGTTTCTGGGCTTTCCGGTGTATCGGTACTGAACCATGATAACGGATTCGTTCGATACCTCCAAGCCGCTGACCGCGCCGGAGCATTTCCTCGGGCCGCAGCAGCATCTTGCGGACGTCTGCATACTGACCTTTTCACATGTGATTGTCCAGGAAATGCAGGCGCGCTTTCCTCTGCGGCAAATCGGTGCGATTCGCTCCGTCAACGGCGAACGCCCGATCTGGCTGTTTGAACATGCGGGTAAACCGATCATCTTTGCAATGGCAGGCGTAGGCGCAACGTGTGCAAGCACCGACGTCATCGAACTGAACTGGTTTACAGGCGCGACGAGATTTATCCTGTTCGGCTCGGCGGGCTCTCTGAGCCGCGCGGCGACGGCAGGGAAGTACGTGATCCCGACAGAGGCGTACCGCGACGAGGGCATGTCCTATCACTACGCACCGCCCGCGGACTATATCGCAATCCAAAACGCCGATCAGACGGCGGCAATCTTTGACAAGCTGCACCTGCCCTATGTCAAGGGCCGCGTGTGGACGACCGATGCGTTCTACCGTGAAACCAAGGATCAGGTTGCGGCGCGGCAGAGGGAAGGCTGTCTTGCGGTGGAGATGGAGCTTTCCGGCGTGCAGGCGGTCTGCGATTTTCACGGCTTTGCGCTCTATGATTTTCTGGTCACCGGCGACGTACTGGATGCGCCGACCTATGAACCGGGCGGTCTGCATAACGCAAATCACGATTTCGACAAGCTCGATATCGCGCTTGAGATCGCAAGGAGCGTTTGATATGGAGATATCACTGCACATCCCGAAACCGGACGAGGGATGGTTTTATCTGAAAATGATGACCGATCCTACGACGATGGCGTACAACGCGCCGTGGTTTCCGCCGGACGGTTGTATTCCGAATCCGGAGGAGGATTGGGCAAATCTCATGGAGAACTGGATCGGACACGAGCCGCAGTTCTTTTATGCGTATCTCAAACGCACATCCGACGGCGCGTTCGTCGGAGACGTGTGCTTTCATTACAAGCCGGAGAAGGATTGGTGGGACATGGGCGTTCTGATTTATGCGCCGGAACGCGGCAGGGGCTACGGTAAGGAAGGACTTACACTGCTTGCGGATTACGCGTTTTCGCACGGCGTCAGGGTTTTGCACAACGAATTCGAAACGACGCGCGACGCGGCGTACCGCATCCACCGCGCCGTTGGCTTTGAAGAAGTCGGACGTGAGAACGGCATCGTTCAACTGCAGCTGACCGCAGAGAACGTTTGCAGATAAATGCATGCAAAAGACGGACCGTCGGTTGACGGTCCGTTTCGTGTATCGTTGCTTTACGCCTGTTCTTTGAACAGCTCTTCCTTCTTGATCTGCAGCTCTTCGATGTGCTTCTTGCTGAGCGGATAGACAAAGCGCAGGATGATGAAGACGAGCAGGAACAGCACGGCAGGGATCATGACGGAATAGTTGTACATGGTCTTCAAAGCCGCGTCGTTCAATCCTTCGGTTTTCAGCTGACTGCCGTTGTAGCCGATGACCAGCAGCGGGACGTTGATCAGAACCGTCGCCACGGTCTGGCCGAGCTTGCGCATGAAGGTGTAGAACGCATAGCTGGTTGCATCATCGTTGACACCGAACGTGACTTTGTTGTAGTCAATCGCATCGGACGCAAGCGCCCACACGAGCAGGAAGATGAATGCCGTACCGATGCCGGCGACAAGGTTTGCGGCAAGATACAGCCAGACATTGGTGATGCCGAAGATGGCGAGCACGAACAGCACGAGATAGAACGCGGCAGCGGCGAGCACGCCGTAGGAGCAGACCTCACGGCGACCGAACTTGTTGCCCATCTTAGTCGCAAAGAACATGATGACCGCGACCGGCAGATACTGGAATACGGTGGGCAGCATGGTGAGTCCCGGCGCGTTGAAGTAATGGTGGAACAAATAGGTGTTATAGCCCTGCCCGAACATCTGCGCAGCGAGGAACAGCATGGAAGCGATGGTGACCGCCATAAACGGACGGCTCTTCAAAAGCGCTTTGACGACCTTCATCGTCTGGCCCTTGGCTTTCGGCGCGGGCTTTGAGACGACGCGTTCCTTGCTCCAGCCATAGCAGAGGAAGTAGAAGAGCACCGACAGTGCCGCGATTGCCGCGACGCCGATCAGGGTGATCGTCGGGCTCATGACCTTGATGACATTGCCTTCAGCGTCAAGCAGCGTGCTGCCGTTCGCGTCCTTTGCAGCCACATAGCAGAACGAAGCAAGCAGCATGGCAGGCATTGCGCCGAAGGTAGAACCGATCGAACGGAATACCGACAGCGACGAGCGCTCCTTGTCGCTCGAGGTTATAACCTGCGCCATCGAGCCGTAGGGGATGTTGATGCAGGTATAGAGCATCCCGAACAGGATGTACGTGAAGTAGATCCAGGCGATTCTTGCGGCATTCGGGAAGCTCTTGACGTTCAAAAACATCAGAATTGCCGACAGAGCCACCGGAACGGCAAAGACCTTCAGCCAATGACGGTAGCGCCCGTCAGGACGAACCTTTGCGCCGTCGATCAGTCTGCCCCAGATCGGGTCGTTGATTGCGTCCCACACGCGAGCGATAACGGTCATGATCATGACGCTCAAAACGCTGATCTCCAAAGCGTCCGTGTAGAACTTGTTCAAAACGCTCTGCGTCAGTCCGAAGACGAGGCAGGACGCAAGGTCGCCGAAGGCATAGCCGAGCTTATCCTTCATGCGAATCCCGCTCGTGCGGGAAATGTAAGTACCCTCCATCAATTACTCCTCCGTTTTTATTTGATTTCCGCAGCTTTGCGGAACAGTTCCGTATATGCGCTGCCCTTTCGATAGAAGACAGGCGTCTGTCCCAAAGGCGCAGGGATGGTGTATGAAGAGCCGCCCGCATACGGGTTTCCAGTCCAGAAATCGATCCATTCGCCCTTCGGAAGACAGACCGTGCGCATAGCGGCTTTCCGTTCTGTGACAGGGCATACAAAGAGATCGTCGCCCAAATAGTAGCTGTACATGTCCCGGCTTTCCCGATAATCGCCAGCATCCCAGAAGTCGGGACGGATCGCGGGAATGCCCTCGCGTGCCAGCGCTTCGCAATGCACAAGGTACGGCTTCAGGGCGACGTGAATGTTGGTCAGACGCACGGTATGCGGCTTGACGGCTTCGGCGTCGAACTGTGCGTTCGCCCATGGGCGGATCGATTCGTGGCTGCGCATCAGCAGCGAGAAGGCCGCCATCTCCATCCAGCGGGTGAAGAGCTCGCCGCTGCGTTTGAGCTTGCCGAAGGAGAAGAAGCCGCCGATGTCGCAGTGCACCATCGTCACGCCGGAGAAGCCCAGCGAAAAGCTCGCGGGCATGACGCAGGGCAGGCCGTAGTCCTTGGTCGTGTCGGTGTGCTGGTCGCCGTTCCACATGAGGGGCGCGTACTCCTGCACGCCGAGATAGCCAGAGCGCGTGAAGAACATCGCGTCCTTCGCGCCATACTCCTCGATGGCCTCGCGGTTGATCCTCGCCCACAGGACCGGCCAGCGGTTGTGGAGTTCCTTCGGGTCACCCTCGTGCAGCACGCAGTCGGTCGGGAGGTATTCCCCAAAATCCGCCATCCAGCCGGACACGCCCAGCGCAAGCATGTTCTTCTTGATGAGCGTCTCCTTGATGTAGCGCACGGCCTCGGGATTGGTGAGGTCGAGCATGCCCGCGTCGAAGGTGGTGGATTTGATGTGATAGACGCTGCCGTCCCGGCGGCAGATCAGATAGCCCTTCTCCTTACAATAGGTATAGAGATGGCTGTCCTTCACCAGATAGGGGTTGATATAGCCGAGGAAGCGGTCATGGATGCTGCTGGTCGCCGTGACCGTGCCGATAAAGCCGATCTTTTTGTGACCGAGCTGCACAAGACGGTCTGTCATCAGATAGCTGTCATAGAAATTATCTGAAATGACAGCGTCGATCTCGCTGTGTTTATCATAAAAATCCAGGAACAGCATCGGCAGATGCAGCGATGCAAGATGTTCCAGATAATCCGTTGCGAGCTGTCCGACGATGATGAGTCCGCGAACCTGC
>CALFIV010000383.1 GCA_937877295.1 uncultured Clostridia bacterium | reverse complement strand
CGATCGGTCCGGACACGGAGGAGCAGACGGAGAAATGCACGGCAGGCACGCGCGGGATCGCCTCCAATGTGTACGAATATGAGGTCAATCTCAGCGTTGCGAAAAAGCTCGTGCCGCTGCTGGAGGCAAAAGGCGCGACGGTGGTGCTGACGCGCACGGAAAACGACGTCAATCTCAGCAACCGCGAGCGCGCCGAAGCGCTGAATGCCGCCGAGGTCGATCTTGCGATCCTGCTGCATTGCAACGGAGCGGACGATACGAGCGTGCGCGGCGCGTTTGTTCTCGTACCGGATCGGGCGTGTACCGAAACATTTTCGGAAAACGTGCGCGCGGCGACGGAGATCATCCGCGCGTACTGCACGGCGACGGGCATTGCGGTGCGAAAACACAACGGCATCAGCTACCGGCGCGATCTCGGCAGCTTCAATTGGAGCACCCGGCCGGTACTTTGTTTGGAAATGGGCCATTTGAGCAACGAAACGGAAGACATGCTCTTGACGAAAGACTCGTTTCAGGATAAGATGGCAGTTGGGATTCTCGAAGGAATCCTTGCGTATTTCAATTCGGATGCAGCCGAATAAGGAGGAAATTGATGGACAAACCGATTTGTGTGCAGTCTGAGGTCGGACGGCTTCGAACCGTCATGCTGCACAGGCCGGGCACGGAGCTCGAAAATCTCATGCCCGATTATCTCGCGCGTCAGCTGTTCGATGACATTCCGTATCTTGTGCATGCAAGAGAGGAGCACGATCAGTTTGCAAAGACGCTGCGTGATTGCGGCGTCAAGGTACTGTATCTCGACGAGCTTCTGCAGGAAGCGGTCGAAGCGGCGGGCGTGCAGGAGGAGCTGACGTGGGAGTACATCCGCGAGGCCAACATCAACGCCGAGGGCGCGGAGCAGGCGGTCAACGAGTATCTGTCCGAAAAGCCGCTCAAGGAGCTTGTGCAGATCATTGCGGGCGGCGTGCGTAAGAGTGATATCCCGAACGTCGAGAAGCGGCATCTGGTCGATTATACGGACGACAAGTATCCCTTCTACGTCGATCCCATGCCGAACCTCTATTTCACACGCGACCCGTTCATGAACGTCGGCGACGGCGTACTGATCTCGCGCATGGCAAACGAAGTCCGGCGGCGCGAAACGCTGTTCGCAAAGTATATTTTCAAGTATCATCCGGTCTATAAGTGGGTGCCGAAGTATCACGACCGCACCGACGTCCATTCGCTCGAGGGCGGCGACTGTCTGGTGCTCTCGCCCGAAACGGTGGCGTTCGGTATGTCGCAGCGTACAAGCGCGCAGGCGGTCGAGCTTGCGGCGAACCGTCTGATCGGCGACCGGACCGGCATCCGGCAGATCCTTGCCGTCGATATCCCGAAGGTGCGCGCGTTCATGCAGAGGCAGTCGCTGCCGGGCTTTTTCTCCTTGGACTCGCCGAAAATCAGCTCCGGCATCTCAGTGTTGAATCTGGCTTCACCGTATTGATTCGTCATGACCACAAAGCCGATATTGTCATCGCGGTCAAGGAGCAGATAGCTCGAGCAGCTCTGTGTATTGCCGCCGTGACCGATGACATTGACCTTGTACATCGCCCCCATGAAGCCGTGGCAGAGACGTACTTCCTCCGTACCGGTGTACATCAGGGACGGCGTATACATCTCCTCAAAGGTTTCCTTTTTCATGAGACGGGAATCCTCTGCAAGCAATGCCTGCGCGAATGCCTCGAAATCCTTGAGCGTTGAGGTACACATAC
>CALFIV010000382.1 GCA_937877295.1 uncultured Clostridia bacterium | reverse complement strand
AGGAGCATATCCGCATCGTTGTCGCCGACGATCACGATGTTGTGCGAATCGTGCGCAACCGTCGCTGCGATCGCGCCGTCCGTGACGTGCAGACCGTCCACGATGCCGACGCCGACATTGCCTGTTTCGTGATGACGTTCGATGACCGCCAGCTTATTGAGCCCGTCTTTTGCGACAAACCAGCCGTTTCCGTCGGTCGGGACAGCGCGGTACACAAGCCGCGTCACAAGCTGGTGCGGCACGGTCTCGATGATCGGCATAAAGGTCTGCGGCTTCAAGAGCAGCTGATGCGCAAGAATCGGCGCGGCATGCACGCTGTTCTTCACCGCTTCCGGCACGGCGGGCGAGGGAATGACCGCATCCGGATCGACCGGCTTGCCGTTTGCGAAGACAAGCTTCGGCTCAACGGTGTGCAGATCGTCGAACAAAATCATGTTTGCGCGATAGCCCGGCGCGATCGCGCCGACGCGCTTGAGCCCGTAGGCCGTCGCGGTATTGACGGTCGCCATCTTGATCGCGTCGAGCGGACGAATGCCGCGCGAGATCGCCGTATTGATAATATGGTTGATGTGTCCTTCGGATCGGATGTTTTCGAGATGCTTGTCGTCTGTGCAGAAGCAGATACGCTCGGTCGGCAGGCCTTCCGACACGAGCCCGTCGAACATTTCCAGCACGCCGTTGGCGGCCGAGCCCATGCGGATGAGAATGGTCATGCCGTTGCGCAGCTTTTCTTTGAGCTCCTCAAAATTGGAGCATTCGTGATCGGTATGCGGACCGGCAAGGCAATAGGCGTTGAGCGCTTTGCCCGTCAGCATCGGCGCATGCCCGTCGATCGGACGGTCATTAAAACAGGCGAGCTTTTCGAGCATATCCGGCGCGCCGGCGACGACCGAGGGATAATCCATGACCTCGCCCAAGCCCAGAACGTTCGGCTCGCGCAAAAACGGCACGAGATCGGCGGCGGAAAGCGTCGCGCCGCTGTGCTCAAACGGGGTGGAGGGCACGCACGAGGGGAGCATAAAACGCACATCCAGCGGCAGTCCCTTCGCAAGCGTCAGAATCGCCGAGAGCCCTTTCGCACCGGCTACATTCGCGATCTCGTGCGGATCGGCAATAATCGTGGTCGTGCCTTTGGGCAAAATCATCTGCGCAAACGACGCAGGGGTCACCATTGAGCTTTCGATGTGTACGTGGCCGTCGATCAGGCCGGGCGCGAGGTATGCGCCGTGCGCGTTGTATTCCTGCTCGCAGGAGTAGTTTCCGACGCCGATGATCGTGTCGTCTGCGATTGCAACGTTCGTCAGCGTGATCTCGTTGGTGAAGACGTTGATGACATGCGCATTTCGAATGACAAAGGTCGGTTTTCCGTCGCGCGCGGCGGGAATCAGTCGGTCCAGATCGCTTGCGTTCATGCGGTACACCTCAACTACGTATATTTTTATCAGTATACCACAGTTTTCGCCGCGAAACAATCTTAAAGCAAAGAATTCGGCGAAAAAAGTTCGATCCCTTTCAGCCGTTCAAGCGTCGTTCCGGCCTCGGCAAGCGCTTCATAGGCAGCGTGCGCGTCGCCGATGCGTACCGCGGCGTGCGCGATTTCCAGCGCAGCGCCGAGCGCGTCCACGATTTCATGGTTCAGAAACCGTTCCAGCGCCTGCATGTGCTCGTCCATGCCGTCGGTCAGCGCGCGGCATTCCCGTTCGGCAGCGGTCAGATCGTTCTGCTCCAGCGCTTGTTCGGCGCGCGCAATGTGCGCTTCCAGATTGTCCGCAAATCCGCGCAGCATATGCGACGGAAAGAAAAACAGCGCAAGCAGCATCAGACAAAACAGGATCGTCATGCATGCGCGAAAAATCGAAAATCCCATAACTCCTCCGTTCAGTTCGGTTCATTGAAGCGCTCCACCCGGCTTTGGTGCGCGTCGTCCAGCTGCACATGCAGCACGCCGCTGCCGTTCATTTGCGCGAAGAACACCGAGGACGGCGCGATCCCGTGCTTCTTCAGAATTGCCTCAACACGATCCCGGTCAATGTGCAGCTTCTCAAGGCCGCTCTTTACGAGCTTGCCCTCGTGGATCACAATGTGCATCGGGACGGCAGGCTGCGGCGGCAGAAGAAGGTCCTGCTTTGTCAACGGCTGATGCGCGTCCTTGAGCAGCACGCTCACCGTGCCGTTTGTCTCAAGGATCGCATAGGCGACCTCGCCGACGTCGAAGACGTCCTTGCTGCGCAGACTGTCCAACAGATCGCGCACCGTGTAGTTGGTTCGCCGCATCACCTGCGACTGCATCACGCCGTTTTCGATCAGCACCTGCGGCGTACCGCAGATGAAGTGCCGGACGACGGACGATTTGAGCGAAAGCTTCGCAAGCACCTGCTGCACCAGATACAGCGCGAGGATCGGTACGATGCTGTACAGAAGCGGGATGTCGGTGTCTGCGATCGCGGTACTCGCAAGGTCGGCGATGACCAGCGTCATGAGAAGATCGTATGGCTGCAGATCGCTGACCTGCCGCTTGCCGGTCAGCCGCAGAATCAGCAGCACAAACAGATCGAGAAAGATTGCACGCAAAAATAAGGTCAGCATGCGCATAGCGTTTCCGCGTTTGCGTAAAATATGCGTACGGAAAGCATCTATAATGAATTTGATTATCAGGTATATAAAAACGGTAAAAGGAAATAAAGGAAAATCGTCGAATAATAAAGTATAAGGGTGAGATTGATATATTGCCCACGAAAAGGATGGAGGTTTCGTATGCTGTATGCAGAAGAAGGCGCCGGATTGGCGTTTACGGGCGGATCGGCAGCGGTTTCCACGCTGATTACGTTTCTGCTCGGACTCGGCATCGTGTTCATCGGTCTGGTCGCTTTGATCGTGATCATCAAGCTTATGAGCGCGATTATGAAGGGCGTCACAAAGCCGAAGGCCGTGAAGGAAGCTGCCGTACCCGAAGCACCGGCAGCCGCAGCTGTGCCGGAAGGCGACAGAGGAGAGATCATTGCCGCCGTATCCGCCGCGATTGCGACGGTCATGGGCGAGAGCGTCGGCGGAATTCGGATTGTATCATTCAAAAAAGTGGATTGAAGAGGGGAAAGGATTATGCGTAAATTTTCTGTCAATGTCAACGGTATCAAGTACGAAGTAGAAGTCGAAGAGATCGACGCCGGCACGGTCGCGGCAGCGCCGAAGGCGGAAGCGCCCAAGGCGGCAGCACCGCAAGGAGCGGGCACAGAGGTCAAAGCGCCGATGCCCGGCAACATTCTGCAGGTCAACGTCAAGCCCGGCGACGCGGTGAAGGAAGGCCAGCAGCTAATGGTACTGGAGGCCATGAAGATGGAAAACGAGATCCTCGCGCCGGTCTCGGGCAAGATCACGGTGATCGCGGTAGCGAAGGGCTCTACGGTGGAAAGCGGTTCGCTGCTCTGCACCATCGCATAAGCGGGGGCGTCTATGGAAGCCATTTGGGAAACAATATCCGGCTTCTTTACGCAAACCGGATTCGCACAGTTTTTCGTCGGAGACAACTGGAAGTGTCTGATCATGATCGGCATTGCGTGCTTCCTGCTGTATCTGGCGATCGTCAAGAAGTTTGAGCCGCTGCTGCTCGTGCCGATTGCGTTCGGCATGCTTCTCACCAACCTGCCCGGCGCGGAAATGTTCCATGAGAGCTATTTTGCGGGCGGACACGTGCATTGGGAGAATCTTACGGGCGGCGCAGGCCTTTTGGACTATCTCTATCTCGGCGTCAAGCTCGGCATTTATCCGTGCCTGATCTTCATGGGTGTCGGCGCGATGACGGACTTCGGTCCGCTCATTGCCAACCCCAAGAGCCTGATTCTCGGCGCGGCGGCGCAGCTCGGCATTTACATCGCGTTCGTGCTCGCCATCCTGACGTTCCAGCTTTCGTTTATGAACACGCTCGATACGCCGATTCAGAACATTGCGGCGTCCATCGGCATCATCGGCGGCGCGGACGGCCCGACGGCGATCCTTGTCACCTCGCAGCTTGCGCCGGCGTTCTTAGGACCGATCGCGGTCGCGGCATATTCGTACATGGCGCTCGTACCGGTCATTCAGCCGCCGATCATGAAGGTGCTCACCACCAAGAAGGAACGCCAGATCGAGATGGCGCAGCTCCGCTCCGTCTCCCAGACGGAAAAGATTGTCTTCCCGATCGTGGTCACCATCTTCGTCGCACTGCTCGTGCCCTCGGCCGCACCGTTGGTCGGCTGCCTGATGCTCGGCAACCTCTTTAAGGAATCCGGCGTCACCGAGCGTCTTTCGAAGACCGTGCAGAACGAGCTTTGCAACATCGTCACGATCTTTCTCGGCGTCTGCGTCGGCGCGACCGCGACCGGCACGACGTTCCTCACATGGACGACGCTTGCGATCGTTGTGCTCGGCGTCATCGCGTTCATGGGCGGTACGGCAGGCGGCGTGCTCCTTGCGAAGTTCATGAATCTGTTCCTCAAGCAGAAGATCAATCCGCTCATCGGCAGCGCAGGCGTATCCGCCGTTCCGATGGCCGCGCGCGTCAGCCAGGTCGTAGGGCAGAAGGAGAATC
>CALFIV010000381.1 GCA_937877295.1 uncultured Clostridia bacterium | reverse complement strand
CTGTCAATGCCGGCAAAAATGCCGTCCCATTCGGTTTCGGCAAAGGTCGCCTTTACGCCCAGTTTTGCCGCGATTGCCTGCGCCACTTCCACGTCAAAGCCGACCAGATTGTTTGCTTCATCGTGGTACGTCCACGGCGCCCAGGTGCCTTCGGTGGCAACGACGATTTCACCCTTTTCTTTGATGGTGCTGAGTAAATCGCCGGATGCCTTTTTGGTACAGCGGGTGAGCGCAAGTGCGACTGCGGCTATAAACAACAGTTTCTTCATATATAAACTCCTTGCATTGTCATGCATTATATGCTTGTGATGCTCCCGTAAAAACGATTGAGCCGTTTTTCTCCCGTGCGCTGCAATTTGGTCAGCACCGTAGAAAACAGCAGGTAGATGAGTGCTACTTCTATGTACAGGGCAAGCGGCTCATAGGTTCTTGCCACTATTCTTTGCGTTGACATGAACATTTCCGTTACGGTGATGTTTGCTGCCAGCGATGTATCTTTTACCATTGCAATGATTTCGTTTGAAAGAGGGGGAAATGCCGTGCGCAGTGCCTGTGGCAGGATGATTCTGCGTATTATCTGAATGTATGACATTCCGATGGAATAACCTGCTTCCATTTGTCCCCTCGGTACCGATTCCAGTGCCGCTCGGATTGTTTCAGCGGCATACGCTCCTTCGTTAAAGGAAAACACGAGTATTGCGGCGGGAAAAGCCGGAATCATGATGCCGAGTCCCGGCAATCCGTAGAAAACGACAAACAGTTGCACGAGCAGCGGTGTACCGCGGACAATCCATATATAGAACCGTGCAAGCTCCTTTTTCGCAATGCCGAACAGATAGTTCTCCGGTTCGCGGATACCGCCGTGTCATCTGTCGGTAGAGCTTGCGGTAGATTTCCTGCGTCAGATCCTCGACGTCTGCGCTTGACCGGACACGCGGAATAAGCCGGCGCAAAAGCGTGCTGCGCGTTGCGTCGTAGACGCGGTTGAACGTGTCGTATTGTTCCATAGTCACCTCAGAAAACCGGTTTCACCTATAAAGAGGCTTCCGAATCGAAAAGTCGGACATAAAAACAAAAGCCTTCGAAACGGAGGCTGCATGCGGTTACGCTTGGTTCCATTGCCGGATCAGCGGAATCGCGTCGGAAAGCGAAGCAAGCTTGGCGTCCGGCACAAAACCGAGTGTCGGCACGGGATCGACGAGGTCCGGTACACAGACGGTTTTGAACCCGCCGGCGTGCGCTGCCAGAAGACCGTTTCGGGAATCCTCAAAGACGACGGAGGTTTCGGGCGTGCCGTTCAAAAGTCTGCATGCGGTGAGAAAGATCTCCGGGTCGGGCTTCCCGTGCGTCACCTGATCGCCGCACACCGTCGTATCGAAATAACGCCGCGTATCGGTCATTTCAAGATAGATCGCCGTGATCGGGCGCGACGTGCCGGTGGCGAGCGCAATGCGGATGCCGTCCGCTTGCAATGCGTCCAAAAGGGCATAGAGCCCGGGCTTTACGGGCATGCCGTACGTTTCGATCTCGTGCTTCATCCATTCAGTGACCAGCTCGGTGCAGCGCTCGGGCGTGATCTTTGTGCCGAACAGCTTCGGAAACAGCAGGGTGAAGTCACGGTGGTTGCAGCCGAGCGTTTTGAGAATTCCGTCCATCGGAAAATCCACGCCGGTTTCGGGACCGACATATTCCAAAAGGGCGCGCACGTAGAGCCGTTCGGTG
>CALFIV010000380.1 GCA_937877295.1 uncultured Clostridia bacterium | reverse complement strand
GGCGCTGACGCTCGTTTCGCTCGGACGCTTTGCGCAGGCGCATGCACTCTACGAAAAAGCGATCGGCGTGATGGCAAACGCGGATCACGGCGCGCTGGAGCAGGCGATCACGTATCTCAATCTGGCGGACGCTGCCGAGGCGGAGCTGGGACTTCTGGATGCGTCGGAGACGATCGACCGCTGCCTCGAAACGGCGCAGGGCTTGCTCGATACACCCACGCTTGTGCGCGACGGATACTATGCGTTTGTGTGCGAAAAGTGCGCGCCGACGTTCGAATACTACGGCTGGTTTGCGGCGGCGAACGATCTCAACGAAAGGGCAAGGGCGATCTATGAACGGGCTTGAGCTTTCCGAACGGTTTTACAACGAATGCGTACGGCCGATGCTTTCGGAACAGTTTCCGGAGCTTTCGGCGCTTGTTGCGGTCGGTCTGTTCGGCAGCGGGTCGGAGTGCTTCGGTTTCGACGACGGCGTTTCGACCGATCACGATTTTGAGCCCGGCGTATGCATCCTGCTGCCCGATGAATCGATCGTCGACCGGCAGACGGCGTTCCGGCTGGAACGCGCCTACTATAAGCTGCCGAAGACGTTTCTGGGATACAGGCGCAGCGCAATCGCGCCGGTCGGCGGCGCAAGACACGGCGTTTTGCGCACGGCAGACGTCTTTACGGAAAAGGTCGGTGCGCCGGACGGAATCCTGACGCTGTCGCAATGGCTGACCGTGCCGGAGCATGCGCTTGCAGAGGCGACGAACGGCAGGCTGTTTTTCGACGGTCTGGGCGAGGTCACACGCATTCGTGAGAATCTTTCGCGCTATCCGGAGGACGTGCGGCTGAAAAAGCTCGCGGGACATCTGCTCTTGATGGCGCAGTCGGGGCAGTACAATTACAAACGCTGCCTTGCGCACGGCGAGACGGGCGCGGCGCAGCTGGCGGTGCACGAATTCGTACAGCATGCGATGGCGGCGGCGTTCCTGTTGAACGGCGTTTATCAGCCGTATTACAAATGGAGCTTCCGTGCGATGCGTCGGCTTCCGAAGCTGTCCCTGCTGGCCGAGACGATGGAGTATCTTCTGACGACGGACAACGAAGGCGAGCTTGCCGAAACGAAGTACGACATGATCGAGGATGCGGCGGCGGACGTGATCGACGCGCTGCAATCGCAGGGAATCACCAAAGCGATCTGCGGCGATCTCGAAAAGCATGCGTATTCGGTCAACGACGCGATCGAAAGCGGCGACGTCCGCAATCTGCATATCCTTGCGGCGGTATAAGAGAACAGCAATGGCGGAGCCGGTTCATGTGCTTAGCACAATTCATTTGAATGAATTTCGCCGTTCGGCGAATGAATGGATCTGCGATCATGAATTGTCCGAACGGACATGAATAGACGCAAAGCGTCATGAATTGCGCTGCGCGCATGAAGAAAGGGAGAACAGAATGAACATTCACGGCTTACAGAAGATGACGCTTCTGGACTTTCCGGGCCGCGTAGCGTGTACGGTGTTTTTGGGCGGCTGCGATCTTCGCTGCCCGTTCTGTCACAACGCCGAGCTCATCGACGGCACGGCCGAACCGATCATGGACGAAACCGGGCTGCTTGCGTTTTTGGAAAAGCGAAAGGGACTGCTGGACGGCGTGGCGTTTACCGGCGGTGAGCCGACGCTCCGATCCGACCTGCCCGATCTGCTGCGCCGCATCAAGGCGATGGGCTATCCCGTCAAGCTCGACACCAACGGGATGCATCCGAAGCGTCTCAAAGCCTTGCTCGACGAAGGACTGCTCGATTATGTGGCGATGGACGTCAAGGCCGGACCGCAAAATTATGCGCATACCTGCGGATTGGAAAAAATCGATCTCGGACCGATCAACGAGAGCATTTCCATCCTGATGAACGCCGGGATCGATTACGAGTTCCGCACGACCGTCGTCGACGAATTGCACACAATCCGGGACTTTGAGGCGATTGCGCAGTGGATCGCCGGCGCAAAGGCATACTACCTGCAAGCGTTTACGGACCGCGATACGGTTGTGTACGAAAACTTCCACGCACCCACAAGAGAATGCATGGAAACCTACGCTGCTGTTGTCCGAAAAACCGTACCGAACACGTCGCTGAGGGGCATATAGTCTATGTTTTTCGACTTTTTGCCCTGCGTATACAGCTTTCTGTATATACAGTGAATAAATACAACATATTGTATGATTTGTTAACAATCACCACAAGATATTGACATTTTTGCTCCCTTGCGGTACAATTGCCATGCTCGGTCGGTGCGGCTTTAGGCTGCATTGGCCCACAGATTTTGACAAAACTGCCGATGAGGGGGATTTTTTATGTATCAAGTTATCAAGAGAGACGGCGAGATCGCGGATTTTTCCATTCAGAAAATCACAGCGGCCATCACCAAGGCGTTTGAAGCGACGGGGAAGCAGTATCATCCGAGCGTGATCGAGCTGCTTGCTTTGCACGTCACGTCCGACTACGAGAGCAAGATCAAGGACGGCAAGATCACGGTCGAAGAGATCCAGGACAGCGTCGAGAAGGTGCTTTCGGAGTCCGGCTATGCGGACGTCGCAAAAGCATACATCCTCTACCGCAAACAGCGTGAGAAGGTCCGCAACATCAATTCCACGATGCTGAACTATAAGGACCTTGTGGACAACTATCTGCAGATCAACGACTGGCGCGTCAAGGAGAACTCGACGGTGACGTATTCGGTCGGCGGCCTGATTCTCAGCAACTCCGGCGCGATCACCGCAAACTATTGGCTTTCCGAAATCTATGATCCCGAGATCGCGGAAGCGCACCGTTCCGGCGCGATCCATCTGCACGACCTAAGTATGCTCACCGGCTACTGCGCGGGCTGGAGTCTCAAGCAGCTCATTCAGGAAG
>CALFIV010000379.1 GCA_937877295.1 uncultured Clostridia bacterium | reverse complement strand
CAAAGGACAGGCATTGGTCGGCAAGCGACAGCGCGTCGCGCATGCCGCCGTCCGCTGCGCGGGCGATCAGCCTGAGGCCGTTCGGGTCGATGACCGCGCCGGCTTTTTGCAGGACCATCTGCAGATTCGTGATGATATGCGCGATGCTGAGCCGGTGAAAGTCGAACCGCTGACAGCGTGAAATGATCGTCGCCGGCAGCTTTTGCGGCTCGGTTGTGGCAAGGATGAACAGCACATGCGCCGGCGGCTCTTCCAGCGTCTTCAAAAGCGCGTTGAACGCCGCGGTCGAAAGCATGTGCACCTCATCGATGATGAACACGCGATAGCGGAGCTCGAGCGGTGCAAACTGTGCCTGCTCGATCAGTGAGCGCACATTGTCCACGCCGTTGTTGGACGCGGCGTCGATCTCAATCACATCCGCGCTGCCCATCTGCGCGAGTCTGCAGGCTTCACACTCCATGCACGGTTCACCGTCAACGGGATGCAGGCAGTTGACCGCGCGGGCTAGGATCTTTGCCGAGGTCGTCTTGCCCGTTCCGCGCGAGCCGCAGAACAGATAGGCGTGGGAAAGCTTGCCCTCCCGCACCTGATTCTTCAGGATGGTCGTGATATGATCCTGCCCGATGACCTCTTTGAAGGTTTCGGGGCGGAATTCGCGATACAGTGCGCGTCGTGCCAAGGTCGTGGTTCCTTTCGTTGGTAATAGACTGCGTGAATCCTTTATGACGACCCCGCCGTCAATGCATTCCCGCAGGGAAATTCATGACCGTAAGGTCAATTCATGTCCTTTGGATAATTCATTCGCCGCAGGCGAAACTCATTTCAATGAATTGACTGCGTCATGAATTGCGGCTGACGCCGCATGAATTGTACTTGCGCACATGAATTGGCTGCGCCGTGAATTGCGGCAAGCCGCATTCCTACAGAATGCAGTATAACACATTCTTTTCGGTTTCACAATGCCCTTTTCATCGTACGGTTGTTGACCGCGCAGCGAAAAACGTGTAAAATAACGGCATGAAGCACGAAAAGCAATATCGCTCCACCGTCAAAGCCAAGAACCGGCTCAAAAAATTCCGCATCGCGCCCTATCTCGAGATTCTGCTCGGGCTGGGTTTGCTTGCCGCGTTCTGCTGGGCGGCGTGGACGTATGGCGTTCCGTTCTTCAAAGGCCTTGCAAATCACGCCTATTCGTGCAAAGCGCCGGAGGCGACGCCCACCCCTTCGCCGATGCCTACGCCCGAACCGACGCACGATCCGTATCCCGACCACGCGCTCTACAACGCCGATCTCAAAGCGCTTCAGACCGAGATCGTCATTCCCGAATACCAGTACATCGCCGACGTCTCCGTATACGGCGATACGATCCTTGCCGCCGCCGGCAACTATACGCCCGACGGCACGGCGGCCTTTGTGCGCGCGCTGCTCTATGAGCGCACAAGCGGCAGGCATACGCTGCTTGCGCTGCCGCTGCAATATAAGAGCATCCGCTTCCCTGCCATGAACGAGCGCTGGATCGTATACCTCGATTCGACAGCCGGCGGCGGCGGTCGCATGATGGCATACGACCGGCAGACGGGCGAGGCGAAGGCACTGAAGACAGTCCATACCGGTCTGCCGCGTCCGATGCTTTGGGAGAACACCGCCGTATGGATGGAACGAACCGGACAATCGCGCGACAAACTCTTTTTGGTCGATCTTGAAACCGGCGAAAGCGTGACGCTTGTCATCTTCGACAGTTCGGTCTATGCGCTGTCCGATCCGTACGTCTACCGGGAAACCCTGCTCTACGTCGCGCCCGACGGCTCGCTTACGGTGCTGAACCTGAAAACCGGGAAAAGCGAGACCGTGCCGGTCGATGCAAGCTATATTCACGATCCGCAGATGAACGCGGACGGCATTGCTTTTTTGGATTCCGATCACGCAAAGGACGGACGTCTGCTCTTTTATAACGGCAGCGAAACCGTCACGGTCGCGGACGGCGCTGCAAGCTTTGCAATGGGCAACGGGTTCATCGCGTATGCGCGGCACGACAAAAACTACGTCTATTATTACGGCGACGGAACGACGTTCTGCACCACACGCAGCGACGAAACGGCCATGCTGCTGACTGCGGGCGAGGACGTGATCGTATGGATGGACGTGACATGGCGCGACAAGGATATTATGGAATTTATGATGGTCGGAGAATGAGACGATGAAAGAAAAAACGCTGTATGTCTGCGGAGAATGCGGCTATGAGACGCCGCGCTGGATGGGCAAATGCCCGCAATGCGGAAGCTGGAACACGCTCGTGGAAGAGGAGCGTGTGCTCACCCATGCGTCCGCTGCGTCCGGCACAAAGGCCGTGCCGCTCTCGCGCGTGAAAGCAGAGGCGCAGATCCGCATCTCCACCGGCATTTCGGAGCTCGATCGCGTCCTCGGCGGCGGGCTTGTGAAGGGTATGGTCATTCTGCTGGGCGGCGATCCCGGCATCGGCAAATCGACGCTGCTTCTGGAGGCTGCCGATCATTTTTCCGCGCTCGGTCCGGTGCTGTATGTTTCCGGCGAGGAGAGCAATTCCCAGATCCGCCTGCGCGCAGACCGTCTCGGGATCAACGGCGAGAATCTTCTTTTGTATACGGAGACCTCCGCGGAGGAGGCGATCGAACGCGCCAAGGAATGCAAGGCGCAGCTTCTGATCGTCGATTCGATCCAGACGATGCAGACCGAAGCCGCCGAAAGCGCGGCGGGCAGCGTCAGTCAGGTGCGCGCGGCGACCGCGCTCTTCACCCGCTTTGCGAAGGATACCGGCACAATCGTCTTCATCGTCGGACACGTCACCAAGGACGGCGCAATCGCCGGTCCGCGGGTGCTGGAGCACATCGTCGATACCGTTCTGTACTTTGAAGGCGACCGGCACGAAGGCCTTCGCCTTTTGCGCGCGGTCAAAAACCGCTTCGGATCGACCAACGAGCTCGGTGTGTTTGAAATGGGCGAAACCGGTATGCGCGAGGTGGCCGATCCCGGCGCGCTGTTCGTTTCGGGGCGGCATGTCGTCGGCACGGCGATCACCTGCGTGCTCGAGGGCTCGCGTCCGCTGCTGTGCGAGATCCAGTCGCTCCTTTGCCCCACGGCGTTCGGAAGTCCCCGGCGCACCGCGATCGGACTCGATTATAACCGTCTCAACGTACTGTTGGCTGTGCTCGAGCGCAAAGCGCGGCTGAAGCTTTCCGATCAGGACGTCTACTGCGACATCGCGGGGAGCTTGCGCGTATTGGATCGCGGGGCGGACCTTGCGACGGCTATGTGCCTCGCGTCGTCGGTGCTTGAAAAACCGCTGCCCGAAAAGACGGTGCTGATCGGCGAGGTGGGGCTCACAGGCGAAGTGCGCCCGGCTTCACAGCTCGATACGCGATTGAAGGAGGCCGCCCGCCTCGGCTATACGACGGCGATCGTGCCCGCCCGCGGCAAAGTGCAGGACTGCGGCATCCGGCTTGTGCGCGTCGCCGACGTGTCCGAAGCCATCCGCGCGCTGTTTATGGAGAGATGAGCAAACTATGCAAAGCGGGTGAAGCACAACGCTCCACCCTCTTTTCCTTCGTTTGGTTTATTCGTCGTTGCCCAGTATGAATGCCGCGACGATCGTTTCGAACTCGACGAAAAAAACGCCCTCGGTGAAATAGTACGCGTCGAAGCCGCGTTCGGAGGCGGAAAGATCGTCGATCAGCGTTTCCCCGTCCGCTGCGCGCAGGACGCGTTTCGCCTTGCCGAGCACGTATTCAAAGATCCCGACAACACGGTCGCAG
>CALFIV010000378.1 GCA_937877295.1 uncultured Clostridia bacterium | reverse complement strand
CCTCTACGCCGCCGGCATGCGCAGCCAGATCCTGATCGCTCTCGAGAATCATGCGCAGGCGTTCGGCGCGCTCGCGTTCGTCACGTTCCTGCTTCTCCTTTTCCTCGCGGTCGATCATGCTGCCCTCTGTGCGCCGCGCAACATCCAAAAGCTCGCCGATGGAGTTCTTGGTAGCACCAAGCGCATTCAGAAGCGACTGCATCTCCGTTTTCAGATTTCTTGCTGTTTCGAGAAAATTCGTTGCCATACTCATCCCCGCTTTTCATCGGTATTGGGCATTGCGCCCTCGATCATTTGTACAAACGCCGAATCCGTCACCGCCATGACGATGCGCGAATCCTTTCCGATTGCACGGCCCACGGTCTCCACCAGATGCAGCGGTATCCCGTGCGATGCGCACAATTTGGCGTAATGTTCCTTGGTTGCCTCCGAAGCCGATGTTTCCAAAAGCACCAGCTTCGCTTTTCTGTTTTTGATCGCCTGCTCTGCGGCGAACGCGCCGCTTTGCGCCTTGCCTGCTCTTTGGCAGAGCCCGATCGCGTTATACAGCCGATCCATGCTTTTCGATCTCCGTTTGCAGCGCTTCCTTCAAGGAATCGGTGACCGGCGCTTCAAGTGCGCGTTCCAGTGCGCGGATCTTTATAGCGCGTTCGAAACAGGCGGACGAACGGCACAGATATGCGCCGCGTCCGTTGCGCTTTCCCGTCGCGTCGAATACAAGGCTGCCCTCTTCCGTTTTTACGACGCGCATCAAATCCTTTTTCGCCCGCATTTCCCTGCAGGCGATGCACATCCGCATCGGGATCTTCTTCAAGCGCTTACTCCTCCGATCCTTCCTGCGCCGCAGCGTCCAGCACCGCGTCCGCCTGCGACTGGCTCTTGATATCGATCTTCCAGCCGGTCAGCTTTGCCGCGAGGCGTGCATTCTGACCTTCCTTGCCGATGGCAAGCGAGAGCTGCGAATCCGGCACGATGACGCGCGCAGCCTTCTCCTCTTCGTTGACGTAGACCATCAGAACCTTCGCCGGGCTCAGCGCCTTTGCGATGTAGATCGCGCTGTCCGAATCGTATTCGATGATGTCGATCTTTTCATTGTGCAGTTCATTGACGATGCGCTCCACGCGTGCGCCGCGCGGACCGACGCAAGCGCCCACCGCGTCCACCTGCGGATCGGTGGAAAAGACCGAAACCTTGGTGCGGAAGCCCGCTTCACGCGCGATCGATTTAATCTGCACCGTGCCCTTCATGATCTCGGGCACTTCGAGCTCGAAGAGGCGCTTGACCAGCCCCGGATGCGTGCGCGATACGACGACCTGCGGACCTTTGTTTTCCTTACGAACCTCAAGCACATAGACCTTGATGCGCTCGTTCTGCTCGTATTCCTCGCCCGGAATGATCTCGCTCGCGGCGAGAATACCGTCGGTTTTGCCGAGTTCGACATAGGCGTTGCCTTTCTCGACGCGCTGTACGATCGCGGTCAGGATCTCGTTTTCCTTCTCAATATATTCGTCATAGATGTTGCCGCGTTCCGCCTCGCGGATACGCTGCACCATGACCTGCTTCGCAGTCTGCGCCGCGATGCGTCCGAAGTCCTTCGTGAACGCTTCCTCTTCAAGCACGTCGCCGAGCTCGTACAGCGGGTTGATCTTCTTTGCGCGCTCCAGAGAGATTTCCTGTGAGGGAATCTCGACCTTTTCCACAACGGTCTTGCTCGCGTAGATGTGGTATTCGCCGGTATCGCCGTTCACCTCGGCGCGGACGTTGCCCGTGGAGTTGTAGTTGCGCTTGTATGCAACGATCAGGGCGGATTCGAATGCGCTCAGCAATACGGATTTTTTGATGCCGCGTTCCTTTTCCAGCGCGTTCAATGCTTCGATAAATTCTGCGTTCATGTTCGTTCCTTTCTTGTTCAACCTTAAAACCTGATATTCGGACGGACGAGCGCGCAATCCTTTTTGCGAATCGTCATCGCCGTTTTTGCTTCCGTTTCGACGGTAAAGCTGTCCTCATCGAAGGAGGTCAGCGTCCCGATCCATTGTTTTTTGCCGTTTTGCGGCGCATAGAGCTTGATCTCAAGCTCCTGCCCCATAGCACGCTCGTAATCGCGCGTCTTCTTGAGCGGACGGTCGATGCCCAAAGACGACACAGACAGCACGTATTCGGACTCGATCGGGTCTGCTTCATCGAGGATCGGCTCGATCGCGCGGCTCACCGCTTCGCATTCGTCGATGGTGACGCCGCCCGTTTTGTCGACGTAAAACGTCAGCACCCAATCGCCGTATTCCTTTTGATACTCCACGTCGCACAGCTCAAAGCCCATCGCTTCGATCGCCGCACGGCACAGGTTTTCACAAATTTCTGTGATTTTCATGCGCTTTCTTCCTTCAAAACGAAAGAGTGGGATCTCCCCACTCCTTCAAGTTCAACATTCCAACAAAGAAACTATACCATACTTTTCAGCCAAATGCAAGCATTATTTCGAAAAACGGTCGACCTTTTCGAAGAGTTTTTCCTCCTCCGGCGCAGGTTCGTCGGTGCGCGGCGCAAGGAGCTGCGTCTTTGCATAATGCGCCATCGAGAAATACGACAGTGCAACCGCGCCCGAAAGCACCGCGATGTTCCACGGCACAATCGCGGGGATCGGAAAGCTGAGCATGGTGAGCACGATGCCGAACGCAAAGAGCCCCGTGGCCGTCTTACCGTACCAATCGGAATATGCGACCTTGCGATGCCGCAGCATGACCAGGCCGCCGATCAGCATCAGACTCTCCTTGACCGCGACCAGCACAAACAGCACGAGGTAGATGTTATACTCCTCTCCCGCTTTTGCCTTAGCGATCAGGATCACGACCAGAGCCGTCACGGCCATCAGCTTGTCCGCCAGCGGGTCAAGAAGCTTGCCCACCGGGGTGATCCAGTTAAACGTGCGAGCTAAAAAACCGTCCAGCACGTCGGTTAGAAACGCAAGAAGGTAGACGCCGAGCGCCCACCAGTAGTTCTGCGGATGCGGGATCTTTGCCGTCAGGAAAAACCACGCAAAGACCCCCACCAGCACGATTCGAAAGGTTGAGAGTATGTTCGGAATGTGTTTCATTTAGATGCTTAGATCCTCTACATATAATTCACGCACTGCGTTTGTATCGACAGGTGCAGTCTTGTGGGGTTCGGGCGCAGGCTCGTTGGCCTTCTTCTCCTGTTCGTCGCGCCAGACGAAATACTTCATGGCCACCTGCGGCAGCAGCGCATAGCTCAATACGTCCTCTTCGCTGTGCGCGCGCTCGCCAAGCTCCGCCCTGTACTTTTCAAGCTCCGGCTCGAGAAGGTCTGCCGGACGGCAGGTGACGACCGGTTCATCGCCGATCGCAAGCTTGCGCACCTCTTCGTTGACCGGACCGGGCAGCTTGCCGTACTCGCCGCGCAGAACCGCCTTCGAATTGTTCGGGAACGTCTTGTAACGGCCGACGAGCACATTGAACACCGCCTGCGTGCCGACGATCTGCGAGGTCGGCGTGACGAGCGGAGGATAGC
>CALFIV010000377.1 GCA_937877295.1 uncultured Clostridia bacterium | reverse complement strand
GGGACGGTATTGCGGGGCTGGAATACCTGAATCCGTATACGGTCCGCGAGATCGTTCTGGATCAGACGAATCTGCTGCCGTTTTCCGAGATAGAAAGCAGATTTTTGAAAATGATCACGGTCTATCAAAACAATCTGATGGATGAATCGTTTGAAACCTATCGGTATGAATACTGCATCACCAACATCCGGCTGGGACTGGTCAGCATCGAGGAAGCGGACGCTTCCACCGGGCTTTTGGTGCCGGTCTGGGATTTTATGGGATACAAGACCTGCACCTATCAGGACGGAACTGCGGACGTCATCAACACCGCAGAGCTGCATTCGTTTCTGACATTGAACGCCATTGACGGCAGCATCATCGACCGAAGCGGATGTTAAAAGGAAAGGAGAACAGGATGAAAAGAGCTTTGCCGTTACTGTTTGCGCTGCTGCTTCTTGCGGCTTGCGTTCCGACGCCGGAGGTCGATGCGGTCAGGCAAAAGAATCAGGACGCCATGCTGGAACTGGCGCACAGCGAGGATACGGTGCTGGCGGTCGACGCGGGCGAAAACGACGAAGCGGCAAAGCTCGATTACCGGGAGATGTACGGAATTCCGGCGCATCTGAATCGGGAATTTGCAGGATTGAGCGATAAGGTGCATATCGTCGTCGACGCGGATATCCACGTGCCGGATCAGCCGATGCCGATCGTGCGCGCCGAGCCGGCCGACTTCTCGCAGGAACAGGTCTATGATCTTTGGCAAAGGCTGGTCGGGGATCGGCACATGCTGATTCGGGACGAGAAGGAGACCAAGGAAACGATCAAGCGGCAGATTGCAAGATGCATGGAGATCCTGAACGGACCGGAGAAAAACGATTACGAGCCCGGCGAGATCGAACAGCGCTTGGAGGATCTGCAGGCACGGTTCAACGACGCGCCCGACGCCGAACCGCCGAAGGAGGCGGACGGGACGCTGATCCTCGGAGAGATGCGGGACGACCGCGGCAACGTCGTTGCGCACCGCACCGAGCTGAAGGCGTATGAGGTCGGCGGCAGTATGAGCATCAATATTCAAAACAACTTTGACCTCAGGGAAACGATCCCGCAAAAGGACGGCGCGATCTGTGTATCCATCGGCGCGTCCATGCACTATTCCACGTCCGACGAAGCGCCGTTTGCGCAGGACACCAGCGGAACGCTGACGGTATTCAACCTGAATCCGACCGACCCGATCCCGAAGGAAGCGGCAGAGTACATCCATTCGACGCCTGCACAGATTCAAGCGCGCGCGGACGCGCTGCTCGAACAGATGGGACTTTCGGACTGCTATGCGGTATTTGAGATCAAGATGATGCCGGAAGCCAATCCGTGGAAGCGGGGTGAGCTGACCGGCTACGTGTATCGGGTCGACTGCACGCGTCTTGTGCAGGGCATTCCGGTCTGCAAATGGCAGGAGCTCGGATTCAATCTCTACTATATGGAAGATATGATGGCGCCGGACTGGGGCTATGAAGACTTTACGATTTGGATGGACGACGGAGACGACGTGCATATTTGGTTGGATTCGCCGATCGAGACGCAGGAGGTCCTCGAGCCGTTCTGCCGCCTGCAGCCGTTTTCGGAGATTCAGCGCATCATGGAATCCAGATTGCCGATGCTGCTCAACAAACGTGCGTCGCGAGATGACGTCACGTCCTGCACGGCGTCTGTGCGGCGCATCGATCTGGGCTTATGGCGCATCCGCGAAAAGAACACGATCGAAACGGGACTTCTCGTGCCGGTCTATTGCTTCTATATGGACATTTCCTACGAGCACGAGAGCTATGGTACGGAGCGCGACACGGACATCCTGATCATCAACGCGGTCAACGGCACGGTGATAGATCCTTGGAACGGGTATTAAGCCAAAAAGAAAGTCGGTAAGAAAGGCGCTGTCATCCTGAACGAAGTGAAGGATCTCTGAACGTGAAACATGCCTGTATTCAGAGATTCTTCGCCGCTTCACTCCGCTGTGTTTCGTTACGCAAGTGCCGTCGCACGCTTCCCGCGCGTCGCCATGGCTCAGAATGACAGCCTTTTTATCTATTTGGTTGAAAACGGTTATTTCAGCTTTTCCAGCACATCCGCAATGTCCGCATTGACGCAGATGGAGCGTTCGTCGATTTGACGCGGGCATTCCGCCTCGCCGAAATTCAGGCAGATATAGAATGCGTCCGGATTCTGTGCAGTGATGCGCCAGAACGGATATTTGATGATGCCGGGCGTATTGCCCCCGACGCCGAGCTCCAAAAGGAGCAGAGGCTTGTCGAGATGTTTTTGCACATAATCCGTATAGCGAGAGGCGGCTTCGTGCCAGCCGAAGTCCTCGACAAACGTGTCGTCGGATCGAAGATTCATCGTCATCGGCTTGCCGCATTTGGGACAGCGCGGTATAAGCTCACTCGGCACGCGCATATCCTTTTGTTCCTCCAGATCGATCTCATCCCCTCCGGTCAGTCCATAGAAAGTGACTCCAAATACCGGAGCGACATTCATTCCAAATCCGCTTCTTTTGTACAACATTGGTTCTTCACTGTTTTCTTTTTTGTCCACAAACAGTAAAAGCCTTCCTGTGAGTTCTTCTTTGAATTTTGGAGCGATTTTAATGATTATTGACATACTGTGACCCCCAATCTATCATCCTTGTGTCGTAAGTTCCGGAAACAGGGCTTTGAGCGCATGAGTGAGTGGAGAATGATCGTTATCGGTCGTGACATAATAAGCGAGTTTTTTCATCTCTTCTTCTCCGTTTTCCGGTACGATCGAATATTTGCACCTCTTCAACA
>CALFIV010000376.1 GCA_937877295.1 uncultured Clostridia bacterium | reverse complement strand
CAAAGCTCCAGCAGCAATGTTTTCGCCGTTTCGTAGACGACACTCATCGAATCGGTCGCGGCGTCGAGCTTGCTTTGATGGGAGCGGTTTTTGAAATCGAAATAACGGATCGTAACGGACACGCACCTGCACCGCATGCCGCTTGCGCGCATATGCTCGGTGACGCTGTCGCACAGCGAAAGCAGAATTGCGTTCGCTGTTTCGAGCGTTGTAACGTTCTCTTCGGTTGTGATCGAATTGCTGTAGCCCTTCGCCTCCTCCGGCACGTCGCGTACCGGGGAATCGTCGACGCCGTTTGCGTAAGCATGCGCCTGCCTCGCCGTCTTTTCGCCGAGCAGCGCAATAAGCTGTCTGAGGTCTGCTGTTGCAAGATCGCCGATGGTCATGATCCGCGCGCCGTTCAGCACGGATGCAGTGGATTTACCGACAAACAGCAGCTCGCCGACCAGCAGCGGCCATAGCTTCTCGGGGATCTCCTGCGGGTATAGCGTATGCACCTTGTCCGGCTTTTCGAAGTCGCTCGCCATCTTGGCGCAGAGCTTGTTGCGTCCGACGCCGACATTGACCGTAAACCCGAGCTCGTCGCGAATGCGGTCCTTGATCTCCGTCGCAAGCGCAACGGGATTCGGATAGATATGGGATGTGCCGGAAAAATCAAGAAAGCATTCATCGATGGAAAACTCCTCCATCAGCGAGGTGTAGCTGCGGCAGAGGTCCTTGAACGCGCGGGAGCGCGCCGAATAGAGCTTGAAGTCCGGCGCGGCAATGATGAGATTCGGACATTTGCGCAGCGCCATGGACAGCGGCTCGCCGGTTTTGACGCCGAACCGTTTTGCCGGGATCGACTTTGCCAGCACAATGCCGCGGCGCGTCTTGGGATCGCCGCCGATGCATGACGGAACAAGGCGAAGGTCGGGCTCGCCCGCCTTCACCCGCTTTGCCGCCTCCCACGAGAGGTAGGCGCTGTTCACATCCACATGAAAAATCAGTCGTTCCATGGTGTACGGGACGCGTTTGTCCTTCTCTGTGTCACGCAAAGACCGAATCGAAATAGGCAAGAAGCTTGTTGATCAGCGAACGCGCAGCCTCGATCTCGCTCGCCTTTTTGGTATCGATGTTGTAGCGGCTGCCGCTTGCGTAGCTGAGATGCAGCTCGAGCATCAGACTGTCCGAATCGGCTTCTCCGTCCTCGGCTGTTTTGCCGCCCAGCCCGTAATAGCCGTCGCTGTGCTCATAATAGCTGAACCGGTATTGCCGCAGTAGGTTTGTCCCTCCGATGATCGCCGTGAGCTGTGCATAGTAATCCGCAGGGAAAACGACATATCGGTCTTCGAGCACGGTCACGCCGGTTTCGAGGCTGCGCACCGACTTGTGCAGCAGATATGTCTGCCCGTCGATCGCCCGGTCCTCGCCGACGTTGACGCCGCTGATCTCGATCCGTATGCCGTTTTCCGAGAACTCGAACCGCATCTGATCCAGCTCGGAGCGTTCCTGTTCCGGTTCGAGCGCATACTCGCCCTGCGCGGCGAACCAATCGGCAAAAAGATCATAGAGCGCAACCGCCCACCGCGCTTCCGGATCGTTGTTCTTTGTAAAGGTCAGCTTCTCGCCCGACGCATACAGCACGGTCGTGGTGTACTCGAAAAACTCCGGCGGCAGCCCTGCGGTGACGTCGTAAATGCCGTTCTCTTTGACAAGCGCATGCCCGTCGATGATCGCCTGTATCGCCGAAAGCAGCGCATCATCCGCGGGATCGCTGATCCCGCGCTCCTTTTCATACACCGTGAGCACGCCTGCGCCGTTCGCTTCGATCACAAAATGAAAGAGATGATCGTCCTCCCCGGACCACCGATTCCAAAGATAGAATGTCGTATCCAACTCCGTAATCTCCTTGGAAGCGATCACCTTCGGCGCGTTCGAATCGATCCGTGTCGTTGTTCCGCCGTCGATGTCCTCCGGGGTCGTGTCTTTGACGCAGCCGAAAAGTCCCGTAAGCATTGCAGCGCACAGCAGCAGATTCATCAATTTGATTCCTTTCCGCATGGGATGGTCCTCCGTGTCCGGCCTGTCCGGTTTTCTGTCGCAATTATACCACATTGCGCAGGGTTGTACAACAGGTTGCATACAAAAAGGAGCTCTTTCGAGCTCCTTGATCCTTTGGGCGTTATTCCTGCTCGGTCGGATAGTCCGACTTGCCGGTGATTTTGCGCTTGACGATCTTGCCCATGCGCTTTAACGCATACGGCCCGACCATCTTCAGCATCTCCTCCGCGGTGTGCATGTCGCTTGCAGCGGGCAAATCGCGGGAAAGATGGATCGCGTCGAACTCGCAGCGCGTGGTACACAGACCGCAGCCGATGCACTGGTTGAGATCAACCGTCGTTGCGCCGCAGCCGAGGCAGCGGTTTGCTTCGACCTTGACCTGTTCCTCGGTGAGCGGAAGTCTGAGGTCCGCAAACGTCGCGCGCGCTTCGCCGGGCTTGAAGCCGGGACGCTGCCGCGGCGAATTGTCAAACGAATCGGGGCGCGTGATGTCGTCGCGGTTGAACTCGATGAATTCGCGCTTGTCTCTGCCGATCGTCAGCGATTGACCCGCATGTACAAAGCGATTGATGGACACCATGCCCTCGCGGCCATCCGCGATCGCGTCGATCGCAAACTTTGCGCCGTGGAAGATATCGCCGCCGACAAAGACATCGGGCTCGGCCGTCTGCAGCGTGGTCGGATCGGCGACCGCCGTACCGTTTCTACGGACCTCGACCTTGCTGCCTTTGAGCAAATCGCCCCATTCAGCGCTCTGTCCGATCGCCATCAGCACGTTGCTGCACGGGACGGTGATTGTATCGTTCTCGTCATAGAGCGGGCTGAACCGGTGTTCTTCGTCGAACACGCGCGTGCAGCGCTTGAACACGACCGCCGTGACCTTGCCGGCTTCGTCGCG
>CALFIV010000375.1 GCA_937877295.1 uncultured Clostridia bacterium | reverse complement strand
GCTTCAGATAGTTGAACAGCTTGCGGCTTGCGACGACATACTGCGAACCGGAGCAGACGCGCTCGTCCATCACGATGCCGATCGGGATGCATTTGACAAACTCAATCTCGCCCTTTTTGCGCTGCGGGACTTCGTGCGGAATGCCCATCGCCATGATCATGGTGGTGGTGCCGAAGTTGTAGACATGATGATAGATCGCGTTGGTACGAATGCTTGCAAGGTTGGTGATCGTCAGCGAGCAATGGAACGGGCTTGCGTCGATGATGCTCTTGGGCAAAAGACCGAACTTGTCCATAGCCTTAAAGAGGCATACGCCGAGACGGCACAGACCTGGCACTTTCAAAAGCTTGCGGATCAGGTCGTCGGTCGAGTTCGTATCGCCGCTTCCGCGGTTTTCCTGCACGTATTTGTCGAGCGTCTGATGCACCTCGTCGATCGTAAACTCCGGCTTAAAATGCATCTTGTTCATCGTGCCCTCGGTTTCGCCGGGCTTCAGAACGACCATGCCGACTGCGATCTCGTTTCTGGCATAGATCGTCTTGTTCACGACGAAGCGGTTGATGATCGGGTATTCCGCCACCGTGCGGACGTATGCTGAAAGCACAAGCCCGAGATGCGAATACTCCTTGCCCTCTGTACGCTTCCTGTTCAGATACGCCTGTATCGGCTCGACCGGTATGTCGACCGTCATCATGTTCATCGAGTCGCAGCGCTGATCCATGATGTGCGCGGCAACCTGATACATCGGCTGCGCGGTTTTGACGCGTCTTCCGTCTTTTCTCATGTGCTTTTCTCCTCCATATCCCCTGAAATAATCAATTCTTGAATCGTTGCCGGTTCACCCTTTCGCGCCGTCTTCTGCACGCCGAAGATGCCGACAAGGATGATCGCGCAGAACAGTATGCCGAGCCACGAAAGCGGCTCTTTCAGAAACACCGCGCCCGCAAACACCGAAACGGCCGTGGTCAGGTTTGCATATGCCGCCGTCCGCGTGACCGTCATATAGGTTGCGCAGTACGACAGTACAAAATAACTGACGACCGAGCAGAACGCGCCCAGAAACAGCACCGCAATCAGAAACCTCGGTTCAGTGAGCGGCTGCACGAATGCAGACAGGTTGAACCGGCAGCGCACGAGCGCGATCGGCGTAAAGCACGCCGCGCCCATGCCGATCATCATATAGGTGCGTTCGAATGCGGTAAACTCCGCGCTGGTTCCGCGATCGAGCACGCCGTATGCGGACGCCGAAACGACCGCCACGATCAGACCGACGACGCCGATCCAGTCCAGCCTGCCGTCACTCTTGGTCAAAAGGCCGACGCCGATCACACCGCCAACGCTCAAAAGACTGAACAGCACCTGCCCCACCGTCGGCTTCTCATGCAGAAACGGAATCGCCGCAAAAATGGAGACGATCGGGATCACAGCGATCATGACGCCCGAGAAGATGGTTGTGGAATGCAGCACGCCGTATTCCTCGCCGATGAAGTAGATCACCGGCTCCATCAAACCCATTAAAATCGGCAGCAGAATGCGCTTTCCCTTGCCCCGGAAGCTGACCTTGACAGCACCGAACAGCAGCAGCACGTTCATGATCAGAAATGCCAGCAGAAACCGGTGACTCAGCAGCAGATACATATCGGCAACGTCCAAAGCCGCTCTCGTAAACAGAAAGCTGAACCCCCAGAAGACGTGGCTGACGATCGCCGCAAGCAGCAGTTTGATGTTTGCTTTGCGATCCACGTTATTCCTTCATCATGCGCGCCGCAAGCTTCATGCGCTGTTCCTTCGAAAGGATGCGCTTGCGCATGCGGATGCTCTTGGGCGTGATCTCGACCAGCTCGTCGTCTGCAATGAATTCAAGACACTGTTCGAGCGTAAAGATCGTCGGCGGCGTCAGGCGCAGCGCTTCGTCGCTGCCTGCCGCACGCATGTTGGTGACGTGCTTCTTCTTGCAGACATTGACCACGATGTCGTCCGCGCGCGCGCATTCGCCTACGATCTCGCCTTCATAGACCGGTACGCCCGCACCAATGAACATGCGGCCGCGATCCTGTGCGTAGAACAGCCCGTACGAGCAGGAATCGCCCGTTTCGTGTGCAACGAGACTTCCCGTCTTGCGCTCGGCAATATCGCCCTTATAGGGCTCATAGCCGTAGAAAATATGGTTCATGACGCCGTTGCCGCGCGTGTCGGTCATGAGCTCGGAGCGATAACCCATCAGGCCGCGCGCCGGGATCAAGAACTTCAGGCGCGTGCCCGTGTCGCCCAGCGTCGTCATGTCGGTCATTTCCGCCTTGCGCATACCGAGCTTCTCCATGACCGCGCCGACGTATTCCTGCGGCACGTCGATGGTGAGCT
>CALFIV010000374.1 GCA_937877295.1 uncultured Clostridia bacterium | reverse complement strand
GAAAAAAGGTGTGGATTATGATCTGAAGTATATCGGTCCGAACGGACAGACCGTTACCACGATGAAGGATGCAGGCGAGTATGGCGTTAACGTGATCAGTCTCAATCCGATCTATGACTGCGGCGTTGTACTGACTTACAAGATCCCTCCGGCGTCGATCAGTACGGCGACGGTGACGGGTCTTTCGGGCAAGACCTATAACGGAAAAGCGATTACGCAGGAACCGGTCGTTAAGCTTGGCAGCACTACACTGAAAAAGGATACCGATTACACGCTGTCTTTCAAAAACAACACCAATGCCGGCACGGCGACGGTGACCATGCAGACGATGGAGCAGGTATGGTCCTATGCCATCGGCTCGGCCAACGGCTTTGCAGGCGCAGGCTGGACGGGCCAGCCGCTGATTGTCACATGGGAGCAGCCGGCGCTGAAAACCCTCGGCGTCAAGCAGGAGTACCGCGACCGCGAGATTCTGCATGAGGTCATCCTGTGCGGCGCGGACGGCAATATCTATTTTCTCGAGCTCGAGACCGGCAGCCGCACGCGTGAGAACATCGTGATCAACGCGCCTTTGCTCGGTACGCCGACGCTCGATCCCTCCGGCGCGCCGATGCTCTATATCGGCAAGGGCACGAAGGAGGACGATAACAAATCCTCCACATATGCCGTCAATCTTGTCACCAATACGTTCGAAATGATCATCAACGGCAAGGACCACACCGCGCGGCGTTCCGACTGGGCGGCGTTCGATTCAAGCCCGCTGATCCTCGACGATACGCTGATCTGGCCGGGCGAGAGCGGCGTTCTGTATCTGGTCAAGCTCAACACAAGCTACGACGCCGAAGCCGGTTCGCTTTCGATCGCGCAGGGCGACCGCATCAAGTACCGCTATAACGGTACGGGCTATTCGAGCACGACATTTGCGGGCAAGCGCACCTACGGCTTCGAGTCCTCGGCCGCGGCGTTCCGCAATTACCTGTATCTCACCGACAACGGCGGCCGGCTGCAATGCATCGATCTCAATACGCTGAAGCTCCGCTTTGTCGCGGACGTCGGCGGCGATTCGGATGCGACGCCGGTTCTGGAGGAGGACGGCAACGCGGGCACGGTCTATGTCTACACCTGCTCGCAGACCGACACACAGGATGAAACGCTGCCCAACGGCTACGGCTACAGCTACGTGCGCAAGTTCAACGCGCTGACCGGCGAGAAGATCTGGGAGCAGCGGCAGATCGTGCAGATTCTCGACCCGACGACCGGCAGGTCCATGAAGGGCGGCAGCAAAGCGACGCCGCATATCGGACACGGCACGATCGGCGATCTTTTGATCTGTGCGTTCTACGGCCTCGCCGTCGATACGACCGATGCGGAAGGCAACGTTTCCTACGGCTACGGCGGCAAGATCGTGGCGTACGACCGCAGCACCGGCGAGGTGCGCTGGGAGATCAAGCAAACCGGCAATGCGGACTATGTGTCTTCGCCGCTGGTCATCTATAACGCGCGCGGCGACGCATACCTGATCGCCTGCGACCGCGACGGCGTCATCAAGCTTTACAACGCGGTTCATCCCGGCGAAAACGCGCTTTACGCGCTCGATCTCGGCGAACGCATCGACGCCACGCCGGTCTCCTTCGGCAACCTCATCGTGGTGGCCACCACCGGCACAACCGAACAAACCCGCCTCTTCTGCATGAAGCTGAGCTGACGGAGGCGCAGATGACGCGAATTCTTTTGGTCGAAGACGATGCGGCGATTGTGTCCGCGCTCTCGGAATTTTTAGAGGGCGAGGGCTTTTCGGTCGTTTCGGCAGGCACAGAGGACCGGGCGATCGCGGCGCTCGAGACGCCGTTTGATCTCGCGCTGCTGGACATCTCGCTCCGAAAGGGCAGCGGCTTTCCGGTGTGCAGGGCGGCAAAGCAAAAGCGCGTGCCGGTCATCTTTCTGACCGCCTCGGGCGACGAAAACAGCGTGGTGAACGGGCTCG
>CALFIV010000373.1 GCA_937877295.1 uncultured Clostridia bacterium | reverse complement strand
GTGCGAACCGAAAACCCGACGCTGCGGCTCGACCGCGCAGCGCTGTTTCTCTGGATGGCGGGCGGTCTGCTCACTTCGGCTCTGTATCTCTTTGCTGCCGCCGTATGCTTTTGCAAAGCGTTTGACGTGCGTGACGTGCGTCCCGTTGCATGCGGGCTTTGCGCATTGATGGCTGTGGTGATTCTTGCGCTGTACTACGATACGGAATGGACAGTACGAATCCTCAGAGTGCTGTATCGCGACGCGTGGACGCTGGTCCTGCTGCCGCTGCCGTTTTTGCTGATCCGGAGAAAGGAGAAGAGACGATGCGCCGCATAGTCCTTGTTTTGTGTCTGCTGATCCTTTGCACAGGGTGCATGCATTCGAAAAACCTTGACGAATACGCCTATGTCCTCAATGTCGGCGTCGAGCGCGGCACGACGATGCCGTTTCTTGTGACGGTGCTCGTTTCCGTACCCGGTACGGGAAGCGAACAGACGAAGGTTCAAAACGTGGTGCTGTCAGCGGAGGCGCGCACGCTTTCGGAGGCGGTGGAGACGCTCAACGCTGCGTATCCGAGCCGGCTGAGCTTTTCACGCGCGTCGCTGCTGGTGCTGCACAAGGATCTGGTGAGGGACGGCGCGCAAACGGCATTTCTGGATGTTTCGTTCGGCAAAATGGATCTTTGGCCGAATCTCAGAATGGTGATTTGCGACGAGGCGGTGAAGGAAACGATGGAAGGGTGGATCTCCGACGCCGATCCGAGCCTCCGGAAGATCAAGACCTCGGTCGGCGAGCTTGCGCTGCGTTCGGGATTGCTGGCCGACACGGGCTATTCCGAGTATGCCGAGTGTGTGCGGGATCGGCGCATTGATGCGCTGATCGCCTATGCGGGACAGACGGAATGGACGGTGAAGGAGGATATGGTCGGCGGTGAAACGTATCCGTACCTCGGGGGCGCGCTTCTGATCGACGGGGGACTTTCCACCTCAACGGCCGGCAGCGCGGTGTTCGACGGCGACCGCATGGTGGGCGTTCTGAACGGACAGCATACGATGGCGGTGCTGATGGTGCGCGACGCCTTTGAAAGCGGCGAGCTTTTGTGCACGCTGCCCGACGGACAGCCGATGAGCGTGCGTCTTTATCGCGTGCGCAGACCGAAGATCAGGCTTTCGGGCGGCGCTGCCTCGGTCACGGTGTATCTGGAAGCGGATATGATCGCGCCGGAATCCGTGGAGATGTCCAGCGAAGACTGGAAGGCCTATGTGTGCGCGGTGCTGGAACAGCGCTTCAGCCGCGTGTTTTCAGCGCTTCGGGAAGCGAACAGCGACGCCATGGGGTTTGGACGGTTTGCGGCAAAGCGCTTTCACCGCGCTGAGGATTGGGAAGCGTATGACTGGAAAGCAGCGTACCGGTCGCTGACGGCGACGTTCAAGGTGGAGTTGAAGCTTGCGCACAATCCGCGCGAGTCGATTTTGGAGTAGCGTATGATTTGGCTGATTGGCATGCAGATACTCGCGCAGGGTTACTGCCTCATGTATTTTCGGCACAGCGTCAAACAGAAACGCGTCTCGCAGGCCGCGGCGATCGCGGTCCTGACGCTTCTGATGCGTGTCGCGCTTGCGCTTCTCATCTGGGAATATTTGACGCTGCCCACATAGAAAAAGGCTTCCCCGCAGGAAGCCTTGTGTTTTGGCCGGTTCAGTGTACGTTGGTGGGAATGCGGACGACCGCGTTCATGATATGATCCTGTAAAAGCTGCTTGGCCGCTTCGATGTCGCGGCGCTTGCAGGCCGCGAGGATTGCTTCGTGCTCGTCGGCGGAGTATGCGCGCGACGATTCGTCACTGTAAAAGCCGCTTCTGAGGTAGCGGTCGATATTCGCGTGGATGATCTCCGTCACCATATCCGCAAACGAGTTTTCCGCACGTGCCGCCAGCGCTTCGTGGAATTTGTTGTTCAGTGCGTCCGATTCCATCATGTCGCTTGCATTGCGCTGCTGCTCGATGATGCTTTCAAGCTCCGCAAAGTCCGCCTCGGTCATACGCGGAATGGCGACTCCGAGCGTCAGGGTCGAGATTGCCGCGCGGACCTGCATGATGTTGATGAGCATCTCACGCGAAAGCTCGGTAACGGTTGCGCCGCGGTTCGGATGGATCGTAACCAGCCGCTGTGCTTCGAGTTGACGAAGCGCTTCGCGGACGGGAATGTGGCTGACGTTGAGCGCAGCGGAGATCTCATCCTGCTTGAGCTGCATGCCGCCCGGCAGCGTGCCGTTGACAATACCGGTGCGAAGTACGTGATACACCCATTCCTGCGTTCCGTAACCATCCCGATTCCCGACGGAAGCTGCAAGTGCCTTATAATCCATATTCACTCTCCATAAACAAGTATTTTCGGTGAACGGTTCACCGCTCTTAGTACTAATATAATATAAAATGGAAATTTCGTCAACACAAGATTTCAGCAAAATTTCGGATTTTACAGGTTCGGCAAAAACAGAGACGGGTGCAGCACGGCGATCCAGCGCGTCTCGCAGGGACTTCCGCACAGCGGAGAACCGTCCTTTTGCAGCGCCGGATGAACCGGAACGACATAATAGCCGTAGCTGCCGTTCAACGCATCGGCCGGATCGGAGATTTTCACCGGGAAATTCGCGTTTTCAACGGTTGCGAGCAGGATCTGAAACCCGTCGGCGTCGACGCGGTAGACACGATACTGCATGT
>CALFIV010000372.1 GCA_937877295.1 uncultured Clostridia bacterium | reverse complement strand
CGCTCGCCGCCGCTGCCGTCGTCCTCGGCGAGGTTCCACTCGGGGTGCTCCGCCTCGAGGGCGTGCTGCTCCTCGACGAGCTTCGGCTCCTTTATAGTCAGAAAGAGGATGCCGACCGCCACGAACATGATGGCGGAAACCACGATAAACAGCGGCTGATAGTTCACGTGCGCAAGGCCCGCGGCCTTCGAATTCGGGTACATCACGGCGGCGACGGCAAGGTAGATGATGCCGCCCACGGCGCCCATGAGGTTTATGATGGCGTTGGCGCGGCTGCGCAGGGGCTTCGGCGTCACGTCCGGCATGAGCGCCACCGCCGGGGATCGGAACGTCGCCATGCTGATCAGGGTAATCAGCAGCAGCGCAATAAAGAGGATCAGCTTGCCCGGGTGCGCATGCGTGATCGCCTGCACGCAGGCCTGCCGCGCGGGGGTGACATAGTTCGTGTAATCCGGATTCGTGACGGTGCCTTCGTCACCCTGAAGCTGGCTCTCGATGGCGGCGAATTCCTCCTCGGTGAAAAGCTCTTCCAGCACGAACGGATCGCCGTCCGGTGTCTGGAGCGTGCTGGACGCCTCCTGCCGATAGATCTCATGCAGCGCCGCGGGATCGTCGATCGCGGAGACGGACTCGATCTGCCTGAGCTGCGCCGCGTCCACGAACGAGAGCGCGATGAATGCCGCGACCGCAATGATCGTGCCCCAGAGGATGAACGGCGTGCGCCGGCCGCGGGGGCTCTTGCTCTTATCCGAGATCGCGCCGAACAGCGGCAGCAGAACCAGCGCAAGGATGTTGTCCAGCGCCATGATGATGCCGGACAGCGTCTGCGTCATACCGAATTTATCGGTCAAAATCTTCGGGATGATCGTGTCATATGCCTGCCAAAAGGCACAGATGAGAAAGAATGCGAATCCGACGAGGATCGTGCGCTTGTAGTTCAGTTTCATAGTTGCCCCCGATCGACCGAAAGTCTGTATTTTTACCTTTTCATTATAGCGGAAATGTGGTATAATCTCAATAGGCAAGAATCTTATATTATCGAGGGAGAATGAAAAATGGGCTGGATAATCGCGGGGATCGCGGTAATTGTTCTGTTTGTCGTATATTTGTTTTTTGTACTGCCCGCAGGCGCGGACGAAGACAAGTTTGCGCCCTTTCAGGGCCTGATGGCCGCGCATCGCGGCTTATATGAAAAGGACCAGTCCGTCACGGAAAACTCGCTCGAAGCATTCCGCAGAGCCGCCGAAAAAGGCTACGGCGTGGAGCTTGACGTGCAGCTCTCGAAAGACGGCGCGGTCGTGGTGTTTCACGACGATACGGTCGATCGCATGACGACCGAGAAGGGACGTGTGGACAGCTTTACGCTCGAAGAGCTGCAGGCGATGCCTTTGATGGGAACGGAACACCGCATCCCGCTCTTTACCGACGTCATGGCGGTGCTCGACGGCAAATCGCCGACGATTGTGGAATTGAAATCGACGCCGAACTATAAGGAGCTTTGCGAAAAGACGCTCGCCATTCTGCGTACGCTGAAAGGTCCGTACTGCGTGGAAAGCTTCGATCCGCACATCGTGCGCTGGTTTTACAGGAACGCGCCGGACATCATGCGCGGGCAGCTGACCGAGTCGTTCGGGCATTGGCGCAAAGGCGGCGCAAAGCTGTGGCAGGCAATTCTCATGCATACGCTGTGCGCAAACTTCCTGACGCATCCGCAGTTCATCGCCTACGGCAGAGGTCCGCGGCCGCTGTGCTGGTTCTTGGGCAAGCTGACCGGCTGCGCGCATGTATTCTGGACCGAGCACCCCGATTCCGATCATGAAACGCTTGCGAAGCAGTACGACTGCCGCATCTTCGAGCACTACCGTCCCGAAACGCGGTATGAAAAATGATGGGAATCGTATGATCTAAGTGCCTACAGGCAAAACAGCCAGAGCAGAACCTCGCAGTCCTTCGCGTTGCGATAGATATATCCGTCCGTTTCAAAGCCGAGCTTCTCATGCAGCGAGATACTCGGCTTGTTATTGGCCGCAACCTGATCCCAAATCACGCGGTAACCGCGGTTTCGGGCGGTCTCTGCAATCCGCTTCATCGCTGCCGAAGCATACCCCTTGCCGCGTTCGTCCGCGAATACCTCGATCCCGACGGACGCGACGCTTTTGCTGCGTTCATAGAGCGATACGCTGCCGACCACGGTATCGTCCGACAGAACGGCAAGCATCTCAAACCGTTTGCCGTCGAACGTTTTTGTACGCCACGCGCGGATCATGTCTGTGATTTCTTCCGTGCCGACGTCCGGCATCTGTTTCTTTTGCAGAACGGCTGCGTCCCGCTCCTCAAATTCGCGTAATCGAATCATATTCTCTCCATGCAAGTGATCGCTTACATTTTACCATGTTTTTCGGCGCTTGTCATGCCTACGGCGCATTTTTATACGACCAGATCGCCTTCGTCGCTGTTGATGACCTCGAAGATCTCCTCCTCCGCACCGGTGTATGCATTGATGTAGACGATATAAAAGGTATCGTCCTTTTCGCACTTGCATTCGTAGCAAAGCACCTCGTGCGTGTTGCTTTTCGGGATCAGCGCAAGCTTCACCTGCAAAAGCTCCAGCGTATCCGAAACGCGGTCGGTTGCGTCCTGCGCGGTCAGCTCCGGCGCTGTGACGTGCCGCGGCCGGTGATGGAAGCAGTAGTTTTGCGCATCGAGCCCGATGACGGCCTGCGTTTCGCGGTCCACATAGACCTTGACGAGATCGGCATAGAGAATCACATCGTTTTGCAGCGCGGCGTAATTGAGCACAACCGTGCCCGCATAGTACTGTGCATAGGAAGGCTCCATTGTGCCGAAACCGTGTTCCGCAAGGTATGCGCTTGCGGCCTGATGCAGACGTTCGCTTTCCTCGTCGCTCGGCGGATCGTTCTTTGCGCCGGAGGGCGTCCCCATGAAATAGTAGAGTGCGCCGCCCTGCTCGGTGATCGAAACGCAAAATTCTCCCTGCCCGTCGGCCGCGGAGAAATCGAACGTCACGATCGTGCCTTCGGTGCGCCCGTCAAGCTGCAGCGTGCGCTCCGGAAACCATTCCTGCGCGATGCGCGTCGCCTCAGCTTCGTCAATGACGTCGCCCGAAAGGCCCTGCGGCTCTGCCTGCTCGCTGCTTTCGGAAAACGGTCCGTCGTACAGCAGCGACGGATACTGCGCAATGTTATCCTCGTCCTTCTCGCCGCCGTAGAACGCGTCGGCCTCGGTCGGCTGCGCGGGGAAGCTGCCGTTTTGACAGTTGCCGTCATACTGCGCGGACAGATCGGCGCAGCAGGCGCGCAGCTCCGACAGGGAGTTGACCTGCTCCTGGGTCAGCATCTGCCCGTTCAGCACACGGTCCATCAGCGTTTCCGCATAGTCGCCCGTGCGCGTAAAAAACTGCATCAGCCCGCCCTCATCGCCGTAGGCTACCGGCAGCAGCGACAGCGCGCGCGCCGCATCGGCGCTCAAGCGCCGTATCTCGGCAAAGCTTTTGGACAGCCGCGCGGGCGTGGACGCCGCTTCCATCTTGGACAGCGCAACGTTCAGATCATAGAGATCGTCGGACAGCGCGCGGTACGCGCTTTCGGTCTGCGCCTCAATCAGCCGCTGCTGCGCGGCGATCGTATCCCGCTGCCTGAGGTACGAAACGCCCAGCACCGCGAAGCCGACAAGCAGCACCGCGGGCAGACCGAACAACCAGATTTTCTTGGGTAGTCTCATATCATTTACAGAATACGTGCGCGCCGATCCGCACCACGATGGGGCGTGAGCGAATCCACGCACTGGTCGCTGTGGAAGGATTGTAGTAGAAGAGGCAGCCGCTCGTCGGGTCCCAGCCGTTCATGGCGTCCTTGGCGGCTTTGACCGCCGTATCGTCCGGCGCAAGGTTGATCTGCCCGTCGTCCACCGCGGAGAACGCGCCTCTTTGATAAATGACCCCCGCAATCGAATTGGGAAACGAACTGCTTTTCACGCGGTTCAGCACCACTGCGCCGACCGCGACCTGCCCCTTGTACGGCTCGCCGCGCGATTCGCTGTAGATGCATTGCGCCAGCAGATATACGTCGCTGCCCGTCGAGCTTGTGCTTTTGGGCGAGGACGAAGAGGACAGCGAGATCCCGATCGCCGCCGCGGTCTTGTCGCCGATAATGCCGTCGACCTTCAAACCGTTCTTTTTCTGAAACAGCTTGACTGCCTTCTCGGTCGCCGGCCCGAACTTGCCGTCGATCGCGCCGTCATAATAGCCCCATTGCTTGAGCCGCCGCTGCACCGCCGCCACCTGATCACCGGTCGAACCGCGCTTCAGAAGCGCGGCCTCCGCCGAAAGCACGGGGATCAGCGAGCAGATCAGGATCAGCACAAGCAGGATCGCGCGGCGTCTTTTCTGAAACAAATGCTTCATGCCGCCTCCTCAGAAGATCGATTTCAGAAACGTCCACACCGTGCTTTCAAGCTCCACGTCGTCGAGGTCGACCGGTTCGCCGTTCTCGCTGACGATGCACAGCGGCGGGAACAGCACGCACCACCAGTTGTGCCCCTGCGCTCTTCCGAGCCGTACGCACAGCGCGTCATAATCGCCGGCCGGAAACGCGAGGTCGCCGTACGCGCGGTCGGGGAACGTTTCCGTCCCGAGCGAAAGCTGTACGCCGTAATCGAGTCCTCGCGCAGAAAGCACCGCCTCGGCGGTCGATTGCAGCTCCTGCCCGTGTGCAAGCAGGTAAGCGCGCGCATCCTCATAGGAGCTCGCACGCTCAAACAGCGGCAGGATCGCGTCGCGCACGGCAAGCTTTGCGCTCTGATCCGCATCGCCGTCGCTGTTTGCAATCACATGAAGCCGCAGGATTCCGTCATGGGACGCAACCGTCTGCACGGCAGGCGCAGTTTTGAAAACGGCGGCGACCGCCACCGCGAGTAGCACCAGAGTCAACATGATTCGTTTTCGCATTGTTTTCACCTCGTACAAAGTGTTACCGAAACCGACGCGCTTCATACGCGCCGCGAAAACATGACGATTGACTTTCGAACAAAAAAAGGATACGATATCGGTATGGAATCTCTGAAGAGCGCAATCGAACAGGCGCTGTCCGCCTATGTGCAACGGCTGACCGGCAAATGGCCGGCGCTCAAGCCGTCGAAAAAGGCGCACCTCGCGTCAAGCGCCTTTTTGCGCGAAGATGCGGCTGCGGCCGCGGCAAAGCTTTGCGAAGCCGCTTCGGACTGCACGCTGTTCGGCGTTCCGCTGCTTTCGGACGTCAAAGCGGAAAACGGCTGGCTGCTCTTTACATTCCGCACCGATGCGCTCGATGCGTGCGCCGTACGTCTTCCCGCAGCGGAAGAACCGGACGATTCGTAT
>CALFIV010000371.1 GCA_937877295.1 uncultured Clostridia bacterium | reverse complement strand
AAAAACTACAACGCACCCCCGAGGGGCTGTTCTCGCTGATGCGCCGGCACCCCTATCTGCTGACGATCGTCCTGTGCGGACTGCTCCTGCCGTTCGGACTGGCTGACCGCGCCAATATCACGGCGGCGAGCTGTATCTATCTCGGCGTCGTCCTCGGCGCGATCTCTGTCGCCGCTGTGTTCGTATTCGATCTCGGCAAAAACCAAATGGAAAAGCTCCTGCTGTGCGGCATTTTGATCGCCTGTATCGCGGCAAGCATGCTGACGATCGGTTTTGTCAAAAACAAAGCGTTCGCCATCGCGATCATCGCGCTGATCGTCGCCGCGGCGGCAGTCCTGTTCATTCGGTTCAACTATAAGATCAACGATACGCTGATCATCGCGGTGTTGATCGCGCTGGGGATCGCGATCCGCTTTGTATACATATTATATACGGGCGTTATCGACCGTCAGCACGACGTAGGCGACTTCACCTCGACGATCGGTCACGCGGGCTACATCAACTACTGGTACAATAACGGCTTGAAGCTACCCGACTTTGATGTGCGCAACTACTGGCAGTACTATCATCCGCCGTTCCATCACTGGCTGATGGCGCTGCTCTTGAAGCTGCTCACCACACTCGGCGTCAGCTTCAACAAGGCGAGTGAAGCGACCCAGCTCCTGCCGATGCTGTATTCCTCGCTGACAATGATCGTCTGCTACCGTATCTTTCGTATGGTGAAGCTCCGCGGCAATCCGCTGATCGCGGCGATGGCGCTCATCTGCTTCCACCCCACCTTCATCATCTTCGCGGGCTCATTCAACAACGATATGCTGCTCATGCTCTTTATGATGGCGGCGCTGATGTGGGGACTGAGATGGTACCGCGAGCCCGTCATTGGCAATATCATTCCGCTTGCATTTTGCATCGGACTGGGCATGATGACCAAGCTCTCCCCGGACGACGCCTACCCGATCGAAAACGCACTGATCACGCGGCAGATCGAAGGCGCGCAGAAGCGCGTGGAGGCGGCGAACTTCGATCAGCGCAAGAACGTTCTGCGCTATGACGACGTCATGAACAAGCAGCGCGAGATCATTTACGGCGAACGCCGCAAGGTGCTGATGGGCGAAAACCTCAAGGACCAGTTTACCGGCATGATCGACGAAACCGTGGAGCACATCGTCAACGCCTATGCGAGCGAGCATTCGAAGCCGGACGAGTGGGACATCGGCGCGATCGAGAAGGAGCTCTCCGAGCTTTGCGCCGCAAACGCATCGGGAATTCTGCACAGCGCGGACCTTCGCCGCCGTTCGGATCTTGTCGATCGCTGCAAGGCGTACGTGGCGGAACAGCGTGCGAAGAAGGAAGCCGAGGTTGCTGCAACCGGCTTTGACATGCGCGAGGTCGAACGCGTCATGCTTCTGCGAGCGGTGGACACCAACTGGATGGACCACATCGACGCCATGGATCAACTTAAGCAGGGCATCGGACTTCGCGCGTATGCGCAGACCGATCCGGCCAACGCCTATTCCAGCGAAGGCGCGGACCTCTTCGACGCCATGATCGAACGTATCCGCGAGGAAGCGGTCAAGCATCTTCTTCGCGTGCAGATCCGAAAACAACCGGTCGAGCGCAAGCAGGTCGCAAAGCCGGTCGATACGCCCGCGCCGGACGGCGACAAGCCGAAGGTTCTGAAACGCTCCGCCAAGATCGGACGCAACGATCCGTGTCCGTGCGGCAGCGGTAAGAAATATAAAAACTGCTGCGGTAAAAACGTCTAAAACGACAGAAAAGGCCGTGTCATTCTGAGGAGGCTGCGCCGACGAAGAATCTCTGAACGCAAGAAGGTTTCATCCCTTCTCCGTACCGAGATCCTTCAAAAAGCCTCGGGATGACACGGCTTTTGATTTTCCGAACCTTTTTTCATTTTTCATGGAACTTTTTACCCCTCTCGTGCGTCTTACGTTATGAGAATGATCATTCGGAGAACTGCCGCAACGGAGGGAACGATGGCAATGATACATGACGATGTGTTTGTGGAAGAGGTGCAGTCCGTCAAGCGCACGGCGTTTGGCGTGGCGTATCTGATTCTCAAGAACGCGTCGGACTGCGAAGACGCGATGGGGACGGCGATCGTCAAAGCCTATGAGCATCGCGGAAAACTGAAAAAGCGGAACAGCTTCCGCGCATGGTTTTTGCAGATTCTGCGAAACGAGTGTTATACCATGCTGCGCGAGCGCCGCAGAGTCTTTGAGACGGATGAGCTCCCGGAAGGCGAGCCCGCATCCTGCGATCCGGCGCAGACGCTGGATCTGCACGCCGCGCTGATGCAGCTTTCGGAGCAGAGCCGCAACGCGCTGTATCTGCAGGAACAGGGCTATACCATGGAGGAGATCGCAGTGATCATGAACGTGCCCGCCGGAACGGTCAGGTCGCGGTTATCCCGCGCAAAGGAAAAATTGCGTTCAATGCTGGAGGAGTTAAATGGAACAATTGATCAAAATCTCCGATGCGATCCCTGAACTGCCCGCATCGTTCGAGAAAAGGGTGGAGGACACATTAAATGCGGTCTGCACACAGCGCCACAGCGATACGCTGCACGCTACGGGCGGCAGGCCGATCCGATTCCGGAAAAAGGCGTGGATCGCGATTGCGGTCGCGGCTACGCTGCTTTTGACCACCACGGCAGTCGCAGCGGCAGCGATCCTGCACCGAGAATATTCCCCTGAGACCTACATGATGCAGCCGCAGGACGTGCGCGATCCGATTCCTGACGTTGAGCAGGCGATCGCATCCGCAAAGCCGGAGACCGGCGATTGCAGCATCGTCATGCTGCCGGAGATGGAAGAGGCGGAGCAGCTGAACGGTTGGCGGGAAGCCAAAGGACAGCCGATCTATTCCGAAGAGGACTGGGGCTGGATCCGCGAGATCCGCCCCGAGGTGCAGGAGGTGCTGCTGGACGGCAGCACGCTGGTATTCAACATTCGGCTCAACACCGACCACGGACTGTGCTTTTCCTGGGATCCGTCGCAGCCACAGATGGTTGATGCGCTGTGCGACGATGCGTATTTCGTCGCGGAAAACGGCCGCGTCGGGCAGATGTTGGGGCTCGGCACCGGGATCAATCCGGCGTACGTCACGGCGGACGGCGCAACGCTCTATACGGAATGCGATCTGAACGATCTCAGAGAACCGTTCCCGACCGACGGGATCATGCGCATCACTGCAGAGATCGGCATCCGCGACGCCAGAGTGTCGGATATGGGCTTTGCGGGGCTGCTCGCAAAGATCCGGTATACCTTCACCTTCGACGCATCCGCAGGTGCGGACGTCGCAGAGCCGGTCGTCACCGAGCGTGCTTTGTTTGGCAGCTTCACACTGTCGTGCTATGAAAACGGCGTTTGCCGGAACAAGCCCGTCTCGCTCGATGGCGTCGTGCTGGAAGAGACGGTGCACTATCGCAGCACCGGCATCTATGTGACCTACCGCGTCAAGTCCGTGCCGGACGGCTGGACCGACAGGGATACGGACGCGCTGATGCGGCCGAACAAAGGACAATGGATCGGGCTTTCGATCGCATGCGCGCCGACCGGCGGCGACGCAGGCGAGGCTCTGAGTCCCGGCTACCCGAACTCGATCGCAGACGGCGAGTATATCTGCATTCTGCCGATCTTCCCGTCGGATTATGCGCGCGTCAAGGCAGCCGGTTACGAGCTGCGGCTCGGTCTCCGCTGCGTCGATACGTTCAACGGCGAACCGGTCGGCGACGATTGGCAGATGCCGGAAGATCCGAAGAACGAAAACCGCGAAGTCGGAATACGGGAACAGCCGATCGCATCGTTCCCGCTCCAGCTTCCGTAACATGCGGCACGGCGGCGAAGGATCCCAAATCGAAACAAAAGCTCGGACCGGGATTTTCGCTTGCTGTGCAGGATGACAGAAATCCGACATTCCGACTGTCAATCAAGCGGGACGGCGCATCCGCCCACCGGAGAGGAGAGCACATGAAACGATTTTTTATGATATTCCTGTCGCTGCTGTTGCTGACTGCCTGCGTACCCACGCCGGAGCAGGAGGCGGTTGTGAAGCACGACGTACAGGAGATGATGAAAAAGGCGCAGACGACGGGCGAGGCAGAGGCGGGAACCGCCGATCTGTATGAGCGGCTCGGCGCGCCGCGTCACTATGAAAACAGCTTGTCCGGCACCGAAGGACGGCTTAAGGTGACGGTCGACGCGGACGTGCTGCTGCCGGACGCCGAGCTGCCGATTGCGCGGGTCGTGCCCATGGATTTCTCAATGGAGCAGATCCTGACGCTGGCAAACGCCATTCTGCCGGAGGGCTCACAATTTGTCCGCCGAACACACGAGGT
>CALFIV010000370.1 GCA_937877295.1 uncultured Clostridia bacterium | reverse complement strand
TCTTCTGGACCTCGCGGCTGTCGGTGGTGCCGAGATGCGCCATTAAGCCACCCTGACGCTTCACGAGCTTCATCATGGAGTTGTAGTCGTGATCGCCATCGTAGCACATCTTGATGACGTCGAACATCGGCAGCCCGCCGGAGCGTTCGGGCGAAAAAGGACCTTCCTCGTCGGAGATGAAATCCACGATCCGTCCGCCGTGGTGCAGGTTCACCGAGATGCCGCCGCCTAAGTGCGCCACGATGACCGTGATATCGCTGTACGCTTTTTGGGATTCGCGGGCATAACGCATTGCCGCCGCGCGGGTGTTCAGGTTGTGCCCCATGCCTTTCCTGCGGAAGACGGGCAGCCCCGTGATCTTGTTGATCGGGTCGAGCTCGTCGACCGTGATACCGTCATAGATGAATGCGGGAATGCCGTATTCCACACTCAGCGCACGCGCAATCATGGCGCCGACGTTGGATGCATGCTCGTTCTGCGGCCGGTTTACAAGCTGCCAGACCATGTCGTCGTTGACCTCGTACGCGCCTGCGCGGATCGGGGTCAGAAGTCCGCCGCGCGAGACGATGCCGGTCAGCGTATCCAGTCCGACGCCGTGGTTTTCGAGCGTCTTGACGATCAGCTCCTTTCGGAACTCGTACTGCTCCGCCACATGCTCAAACGGCGCAAGCTCCTCGGGCGTATGCACGATGGATTCGGTGAACAGCGGCGTTTCGTCGTTGAAGACCGCGATCTTCGTGGAGGTGGAGCCGGGGTTGATGATCAGAAGCTTCTCCATGGCGTCCTCCTCATTCTGCGGCAGCCGCCGCGATCGCGATCGAGTTATATTTCTCAAGCGGCGAGGATCCGCGGCTGGTCAGCACGATCGGCACGTGCGCGCCGACGATGAAGCCTGCCATCTTTGCACCTGCGGTGCATGCGAGCATCTTGCCCATGATATTGCCTGCGTGGATGTTCGGCGCAACGAGCACGTCGACGTCGCCCGCGACGGGGCTTACAAAGCCCTTGAAATCAGCTATTTCCTTACTGACCGCGCAGTCGTAGGAGATCGGGCCCTCGACGATGCAGCCGGTGATCTCGCCGCGCAGGTTCATCTGCTTCAGCGCGTCCGCTTCCACGGTTTCGGGCATCTTGGGGTTGACCTTTTCGACGCACGCCAGCACGCCGACCTTGACCTCGTCATAACCCATCGCACGCAGCGCGCCGACGGTGTTTTCAATGATGGACTTTTTCTGCTCCAGCGTGGGATAGGTGACCATGCCGCCGTCCACGGGCACGAGGAGCTTGTGATAGCCCGACGTTTCAAATGCCGTGAAATGGCTCATGACGCCGCCCTTGCCGATGCCGGTTTCCTTGTTGACCACCGGTCGGAGCATGACGCTGGTATCGAGCTTGCCCTTCATCAACAGGTTCGCCTTGCCTTCACGCACGAGCTGCACGGCGAACTTCGCGGACTCCGCAAGGTCCGGCACATCATAGATATCCTCCTGCGGGACGGTCGCGCCGAATGTTTCAAGCGCTGCATCGATCAGCGCTTTGTCGCCGACAAGGATCGGGGAAACGATCCCCTCCCTGCGTGCGTTCAGCACCGCCTCGATCGTGTGCTCGTCGCCCGCCGCGGCGACCGCCATGCGGACCGCGCG
>CALFIV010000369.1 GCA_937877295.1 uncultured Clostridia bacterium | reverse complement strand
AGTCGGGAGTGCCTTCGCCGGTGAGGATGCCCTTGATTTCGCGGAACTGGCGGCGGACTTCAACCACCATCTTGGAGGCGGCGCGACCTACGGCGTTCATGGTGAGGCCGCAGAAGAGGAACGCCATCATTGCGCCCACGAACACTCCCGCAAGCACGGTGGGATTCATGAGCGAAACGTGGTAATTGTTGAGGATGTCAAGGATGGATGCTTCCGCAGCCCTGACCTGCCTTAACCGCGGCAAGACCGTGGGCGTTGTAGCCAACAAGACGGATACCAGCAGCCTTTATAAGGCAGAGAAGGTCACCAACTATCCCGGCCTGCCGCCTATGACCGGTTCGGAGATGAGCGAGCTGTTTCGCAGGCAGCTGGAGGAGAGCCAGGCGGAGATCATCACCGGCCGCGCCCTGTCGGTCATGCCCATGGGCGACAGCTTCGGCGTGGCTGTGGGCAGCGACTATTACATGTGCAAGGCGGTCATCCTGGCCGCCGGCATCACCCGGGAAAAGCTCTATCCCGGTGAGGCGGAATATCTGGGCCGGGGCGTCAGCTACTGCGCCACCTGCGACGGCATGCTCTACCGGAACAAGACCGTCGCTGTCATCGGCAGCGGGAAGGAGGCCGCGGAGGACGCGGATTTCCTCGAGGGCATCGGCTGCACGGTGCTGCGCTTTGAGCAGAACGGAAAATATGAGATCCGCGGCGGTATGAAGGCCGATACCCTGGTCTACGCAGGCGAGGAACACAAGGTTGATGGGGTGTTCATCATCAAGGACACCGTCTCCGTTACCCGCCTGGTGCCCGGCCTGGAGTATGACAGCGGCGCTATCGTGGTGGACCGGCATATGGCCACCAACGTGCCCGGTGTGTTCGCCGCGGGCGACGGGCGCAATACGCCGCTCCGGCAGGTCGTGACGGCTTGCGCAGACGGCGCGATTGCCGCAACCTATGCAATGGAGGCGTCCCGTGTTAAATGAAGCAAGCCGCGGTGAAGCGCTGCGCATTCTGAAGGAAACCTATCCGGACGCAAAGCCCGCGCTGCATTTCAGCTCGCCGTTCGAGCTTTTGGTGGCGACGATGCTTTCCGCGCAATGCACGGACAAGCAGGTCAATAAATGCACGGATGTGCTGTTCCCGATCTACAACACACCGGAGCAGTTTGCCGCACTCGATTTTGAAACGCTTGAGCCGTACATCCGCTCCTGCGGGTTCTACCGCATGAAGGGCGTCCACATCCTCGAAACGAGCCGCATTCTGGTGGAGCAGTACGGGGGAGAAGTTCCGCAAACGCGGGAAGAGCTGACGAAGCTGCCGGGCGTCGGACGTAAGACGGCGAACGTTGTACTGTCGAACGCATTCGGCGTTCCGGCGATCGCAGTGGACACGCACGTGTTTCGCGTGGCGAACCGCATCGGGCTTACGGAAGCAAAGGACGTCGAGCACACCGAGGAGCAGCTGATGCAGAACATTCCGGAGCAGGACTGGGGCGCGGCGCATCACTGGCTGATCTATCACGGCCGCCAGATTTGCGCGGCGCAGCGACCGAAATGCACGGACTGTCCGTTAAAGGAGATTTGTACGCATGCAATTCATCGATAAGGCAAATATATTCATTAAGGCAGGCAACGGCGGCGACGGCTGCGCCGCGTTCCACCGCGAAAAATACGTCATGAAGGGCGGTCCGTCTGGCGGCGACGGCGGCAAGGGCGGCAGCATCGTGTTTGTCGCAGACCCGCAGCAATCGACGCTTTTGGATTTCAAGCGGCATCGGCATTTTCGCGCGCAGGACGGAGAGCCCGGCAAAGCGGAGCTGCAGGCCGGTGCGAACGGCGAGGATCTGATCATCAAGGTCCCGGTCGGCACAATCGTACGCGATGTGGAGACCGGCAGCATTGTTGCCGATATGAGCGAGCCGGAGAAGCGGCGTACGGTGCTGTACGGCGGCAGAGGCGGCAAGGGCAACGCGCGTTTCGCGACCGCAACCAAGCAAGCACCGCGTTTTGCGCAGAATGGCGTCAAAACCGAGGAGCGAGAGGTCGAGCTTGAGCTTAAGACCATTGCGGACGTCGGCATCATCGGGCTTCCGTCGGTCGGCAAATCGACGATCCTGTCCGTTCTGACGGCGGCGAAACCGAAGATCGCGGCGTATCATTTCACGACGCTCCAGCCGAATCTCGGCGTGGCGACACGGCACGGGCGCTCGTTTGTGATGGCGGATATTCCGGGGCTTATCGAAGGCGCGGCGGAAGGCGCCGGCCTGGGACACGACTTTCTGCGGCACATCGAGCGCACCCGCATTCTGGTCCATGTGCTCGACGCATCCGGCAGCGAACTGCGCGATCCGCTGGAGGACTACGAAAAAATCAATGCGGAGCTTTCAAAATTCTCGGAAGCGCTGGCTGCACTTCCGCAGATCGTCGTTTGCAACAAGATGGACATCCCCGGCGCGGAGGAAGGGTTCGCGCGGATCAAGGCGGAACTGACGCCGAAAGACGTTCCGGTCTTTGCGGTGAGCGCGGCGACGGTACAGGGCTTTGAACCGATGCTCGACCGCATTCTGCAATTGCTCGATACGCTGCCGCCGGTGCGCGTCTACGATGAAACGGAGATTCAAACCGAAGCGCAGTACGAAAAGGGATTTACCGTACAGATCGGAAGAGCGTCGTGTAGGGAAAGAGGGTAG
>CALFIV010000368.1 GCA_937877295.1 uncultured Clostridia bacterium | reverse complement strand
CGACGTCGGCGGCCTTGGTGTAGATGCCGCCGCCCACGCGGGCGAACAGCGCCATAAAGGACGCGCCCATGCCGTTCATGACCATGATGTTGCCGATCTGCACCGCATCACGAATACCGAATACATAATACAGAAGGAAGTACCAAAGCGTTACGTCTAAGATTCCGAGCGCAACGACCGTGAAGCCCATGACCGAGCCCGCTGAGAATGCGACGCGAAGTCCGCGGTTCAGGCCCTCGCTTGCCGCCTGCGCGGTGCGCGCGTTGGCGTTCGTTGCGATCTTCATGCCGATAAAGCCCGCAAGCAGCGACCAGATACCGCCGGTGAGGAATGCAAACGGCGTAAACTGGGAAAGCAAACTTCCCTTTGAAGCAAACGCCATGACCGCAAGGATCACAAAGATGATCGCAAACACCGGCAGTACCGTCTTGTACTGACGCTTGAGATAGGCGTTGGCGCCTTCGCGGATGGATTCCGCGATCTTTTTCATCTTTTCGGTGCCTTCCGAAAAGGACAGCACCTTTTTGGTCTGCAGCAGTGCGTACAGCCCCGCGAGCGCCGCACCGACAAAACCGATCCAGAATAATGTTTCCATGTTTACCTCTCTCTTCTTGGATTCATATCTCAAACTTTGCATTTCGCAAAGAACAACGTCTTTCTGTCTACGTAAACGTTTACGAAACGGTTAGAAAAAGATTCGACGTTTACCGGTTGCCGAAACGATCGGCAAACGTCGAGAAATGTTACTTGGTCTTACCCGTCTTTTTCCGCATTATCAGGATGCCCGCGACGATCGCAGCCACAATCAAAAGCGAAATGCTGCCGTAAAGCACGGCGCGTAAAATGGGATTGCCCTCCGCCTTTTCGGGCGCTTTTTCCTTATGTAGGGTGAACGTGTCGATCGGCGTGTACTCCGAGCACTTCTTGGGGCTTGCGTCGCCCGCATTTGTTCTTTGATACGCGGTGACCGTGATGCCCTCCTCCGTCACCTCCACGTAGGTGAGGTATTGGCGCTCGTCGCCGGAACCGCCGGTCTGGAACGTCAGCACATCGTCGATCTCGCCGCCGTAGTCGTCAAACTTCCGACCCATCGGGCTGGTCGTGACGAACGTGGTGCCGCTGCCGATATCCGCCTTGTTGCCCTCGCCGTCCACCGTCGCGCGGAAGTAGTTGTGGATATGCCCGTTGAAGAACAAATCGACATCCAGCTCGTTGCACATCTGTTCGAGGAACGCCGTCGCCGCATCGTCCTTTTGCACGAGCCCCGCATGTGCGAAGATCACACGGTAGGTGCAGCCCGACGCCTCAAACACGCGCTTTGCCCATTCCTTTTGCGCGGCGTAATAGTTCAGCTTATCCGCCGAGGCGTCCGTGCCATCGATGCCGGTGTACGGATCGGTGTTCAACGTGACGAAGCACACGTCGCCGACGACGAAGCTGGATGTGGTCTCTTTGAGCATCTCGTCGTCGATGCCGTCCGGCAGATTCGTGCGACCCTTGAAGTGCGAATAGATAACGTCGCCCTTTGCCTCATGGTTGCCCGCCACAAACGCGGTCAGACGGCTTGCGAGGATATCGCCCGTCTTGTCGAACAGGAACGACCACTCCTGCATCGTGTCGTCCTCGGTGAGATCGCCGAGATTGACCATAAAGTTCGGGTGCAGCGTGTCGGTGAGGAACGTCTGTTCCGTATACATGTACGGCAGATAGCCTTCTTCGTTGGTGGATTGCAGGTCCGAAATCAATGCGAACGAGAACGTCTTGCCGTCGGGAAGCGTCGTGAATGTGTGGATATCGCTGCGATATTCATCCGTACCGTCGCTTGTGACCGCCATGTATTCGTATGCCGTCGCCGGTTCGAGACCGGAAAGATCCGCCGAATAGCTTGTGAATGTGCCGTGATCGCCGCGTACCCGGACCGTCTCGATCTCGGTTACGGGAAGTTCGGTCCATTCGGACCCGCCCGCAAGACGATAGCGCAGCTTCGCCGAAAGCCCGTCCGATTCGGTGATCCAGTTGAAACAGACTTCGTTGACCGTTGCGCCGGGCGTCAGCGTAAGCTGCTCCGGCATGAACCGCATGGTCGGAGAAATGACGTCGAGCCGCAGGGTTCCCTCGCTCGGGAACGACAGCTCCGTCTCGCCGAGATCGACGGTGCAGTAATAGTAGTACACACCGGGTTCGTCCGTATTGAAGTCCGCCACAAAGCCCCGTTCGGTGAGCTGCATCGGAAGCGTTTCGGTGCAGGATGCGCGCTTTTTGGACGTACCGTAATGCAGCGTCGCTTCCTTGGCGGATGCGCCATTCGGAAGCAGCAGCTGTCCCTCGATCGCAGCGGGTTCACCCGCATAGGCGCTGTTGACCATCGGTTCCGAAAGCCGGATCACCGGCTCAGAAACGGTCAGGTCCGCATGAATGCGCGATGCGAGATCGACGCGGTCCGCAAACGGCGCCGGGACCGGATAGCCGTCCGCTTCCTCGCCGACCCAGGTCCAGACGGAATCGAAATCCCATCCGAGCTGCCGATACAGCGAGGCGTTCAAAAGTTCTTCCGCCGAAGCAAGCACAAAGGCAGCTTCGTCGGGATGCGCGCTTGCCACGCCGCCTTTCAGCACCGTGCCGTCGAATACAACGTTGTTGTGGATGTGCGAACCGGAATCGCCGCTGTAATTACCGCAGAGGAAGCCGATGTTCTGGCTGTCCGCGCCGCCGTCGATCCGTTTCAACAGCATGACGTTGTTGTCGATCGCAGTGCCGCCTTTCAGGTTGCCCACGATGCCGCCGACGCTGTCTGCTTCCTCGCCGAACACGGTAATCGAGCCGCCGACGTAGCAGTTGACGATCTGACCGCCCTTGGAATTGGAGGCGGAGATGCCGCCCGCCGCGCCGTTTTCGACGCCCTGTCCGCGAACGAGGATGTCGCAGTAGACGAAGCAGTTGCGCGCAATGCCGTAATAGCCGTTGTCGTTGCGCTTGATCTTGCCCGCAAGACCGCCTGCATTCTTTTCCATGCAGTCGATCCTACCGGTGCAGACGACGTTGTCCGCGTCGCCGTAAAAGCCGCCCGCCAAAATGCCGCAGGTGGCAAGTCCTACGATCTCGGCATCGAGGATCGCGAGATTGCGAACATATCCTTCGCCGAAGTCATGCCCGACGTTGCCGAACAGACCGCAGTATTTGTAGCCCATGCGCACGACGCGCAGGTTTTTGATCGCATGTCCCTGACCGTCAAACGTACCGAAGAACGCGCAGTGCACGCCCTCCGTGCGATCGGCGTCCGCCAAAGCCGCGATCGGCGGCATATAGCCCTTGGTTTCCTTGTCATTTTTGTCGGAGAGCACCGCGCCGATCGATGCGAGAAGCGACGCCATATCGAGGTCCGCCGTCAGCACATAGGTGCCGTCGCAGGGTGCGTCCGGCGCGCCGTCGCCGTTGGTGTCCTCAGTCTTCCATGTTCCCGAAAGGTACAGAAGCTGTTCGGGCGCGGAGATTTCATACCGTTGCTCGGCGGCATTGTAGGTCGGAAGCTCGGCGCCGAGTTCCAAGAGAACGTCGGTGCTCCAAAGGTCCTGTTCCCACCACGGCGCATCCTCCGCGAAGCTGCCGACGGGCAAAAGCCCCATCACAAGCAGCACAGCAAGCAGGATGGCGAACAAACGTCGTTTCATAAGCGTCTCCTATCTGCAATGCAAGGAAACCGCGGAGGCGGCAGCAATGCCGCGCTCCGCTTGATGATTTGTTGTTATGCGATCGGTTCAAACTCCACGCCGTCGGTGGAAACGCCTGCTGCCGCAACCGCGTCCATTGCCGCGATGTCTTCGGCATCGTCGCTGACCTTTTGCTTGAATTCATCCGCTTTGACGGTGAAGACCGTGTAGTCTTCCAGCGGGTTCAGCTCAAAGTCCTGCTCGGAATCGTCCGCATAGCGAACTTTCAGCGTCATTGCGCCGAGCTTTTCGGTTTCACGGAAGACATACGCAAACACCTCATGCGGCTTGCCCTCGACACTTTCATCCTCGGTCGGAATGTTGCCCTCGACGACGGTCTTGAAGATGTTCTTGCCCTTATCTTCGCCGGTCGGGAACAAGTAGACCTTGTAGATTTCCTTGCCGGACTTGTTCTTAAGCATCAGATGGATTGCGGTGTAGCCTGCGGGAACTTCCGCCGCTGCCGTTTCAACCGGACCGTATTCCACGCCGTCGGTGGAGACGCCCGCTGCCGCGACTGCATCCATTGCCGCCATATCTTCGGCGTCGTCGCTGACCTTTTGCTTGAAGCCGTCCATCGTATCCTTGATGGTGAATACCGTGTAGTCCTCAAGCGCTGCGAGCTCGTAATCTTCCTCGGAATCGTCCGCGTAGCGAACTTTCAGCGTCATTGCGCCGAGCTTATCCGTCTCACGGAAGACGTATGCAAACACCTCGTGCGGCTTGCCCTCGACACTTTCATCCTCGGTCGGGATGTTTTCGTCATGGACCGTCTTGAAGATGTTCTTGCCCTTGTCCTCGCCGGTCGGGAACAGGTAGACCTTGTAGATTTCTCTGCCGGACTTGTTCTTCAGCATCAGATGGAGACCGGTGTAGCCCTCGGGAACTGCCGCTGCGGGTGCTGCGGGTTCTGTGGGTTCTTCAACCGCGGGTTCCGTTCCCTCTTCGGGTGCGGGTACGGGGATCTTTGCAAGCTCTGCTTTCGCCGCTTCGAGCGTCTCTGCATCAACGGTGATGTCCGTGTAGGACGGATACCACTGATCCATGGTGAGACCCTTTTGGAGCGCTTCTGCGAGGTAGTCGATCGGCTCCGGAACGCCGTCGTCATACTGAACCTTGATATCGTCCGGATCCTCCGCGTTTTTCAGGGAGATTTCATTCGGCAGATGGCCGTCTGCGTCGGCTTTGAACCAGCCCTCGATCGGGTAGGTGATCGTTGCGCCGTCGTCAAAAACGACGTCGATCATGTAGTTCTCCGCATGCGGACGGATGAAGCACTTAAAGAGGTACTTGCCGCCCTCCTTGGCTTTGCCGGACATGAGCGTGTCCATCTTGACGCCGTCATCGGTGTACAGATAGTCGATCAGGTTGTTGTACGCTTTCGGGTCGCCGTTTTCTTCGTAGAAGTACAGCTCTGCGATTGCCTTGCCGGTCTTGTTCTTGAACTCGATCGGAAGCAGCTCATAACCCGGATAGAAGTTGTCCGCCGTCTTGCCGAGCGCTGCGGCGAGATCGCATGCAGCCTTGTCCTCGTCCTTATCGACCGGCTCATGCTCCCACTTGACAACGTCTGTGCCGTTCTTGAGGGAGAGCTCGTCGTAATGCACTAGCGTGCCGACCTGCCAGACCGCCTTGGTCCCGTCTTCGAACACGACGGTGACTTCCATCTCCTTGCCCGGTTCGCGGACGATGTAGATGAACTTTTCATAACCGTCGGGATCGACATCCTTGTCCTGCCAGCCCGCTTCAACGACGCTGTTGCCCATCTCTTCCCCTGCGGGATAGATGTACATCTCGTTGATCGTAACGCCGGTCTTGTTCTTGATTTGCAATGCAATGCCTGCATACTCCGCCGTCGGTGCGGCCGGCGCTTCGGTCGGCTGCTCAACCGGCTGGTCTACCGGTGCTTCGGTCGGCTGATTGTCGACTGCCGGCGCGGTGTTCGCGCACGCAAAGACCGACAGTGCCATCAGCAGAACGAGCATGATGGAAAGTAGCTTTTTCATGGTGTTCCTCCTACTATAATGGTTTTCTCTGTATGACATCCCGCTCCCTGCGGGGATGTTTCATTCCGTTCTGCACGCGATCGTTCCGTCGTCGGCGATCGTGATGCAAATACCGTTGTGCGTCGACGCCGCCAACGTCGGCAACGGCTTGTTCTCTGTGCAAAGCACCTGCGGCACCGCGTTTTGCAGCATTGCCACGATGCCCGCATTCGGGCGGTCTTTCTTCTGCGCCGCGTCGTTTTGACACGAGATGACCGCTATCTGCGGCGACAGGATTTTAAGAAGTGTCGGCGTCATGGACTTCGGATCGCCGTGATGCGGCAGTTTCAGCACGTCGCAAGGCTGCATTCGCTCCGTTTCGAGGTCGACCGCATATCGATCGCCGGTCAAAAGGATGCTCCGTCCCGCATACGTGAACCGCAGCACGACACTTGACAGGTTGCGGTCCTTGGACACGCGGAACCGTTCCGCCGCATCCACGGGCGCTTTGCGGTACAGCGTGCGGAACATGCGCGCTTGCCGTTCGACAATGTCCGTCCTCGGCAGGATCGTCTCGACCGAAAGCCGTTCGGTCAAAGCCTCGACGCCGCCGTTCGCCGGTTCCAAAACCGTACCCTGCGCCTTTGCGGTCTCCGTGATATCGCGGAAGATGTTGAGCAGGTGCAGAAGCCCGTTTGCCGGCTTTTCCGTCGAGGTGAACGACGGACCGATCCATTCGGCGTCCTCCGGCGGAACGTACAGCGCCGAAAGCCGCTTTGTCGGGATCGCGTTCAGGATACGCATCGTGCCGCCGATGTGGTCGATGTGCAGATGCGAAAGGTACATGCGGTCGATGTGATCGACACCGCGTTCTTTCAGATAATAGATCGCTTCCTTGCGGAGTGACCCCTCCTGCGGCTCCACATACGGTCTGCCCGTATCCACCAACACGGTGTAATCGGGTCCGTTTTGGGAATGCTCGCGGATCAGAACCGCGTCACCGTCGCCGACGTTGCAGAAGAAAAGTTCCAGCATGGCTCAAGTGTTGTAATATGAGGGACGTTTCGATGCCGGTTCCTCTTGCGCCGACTGCTTTTTGCGTTCTCTCCGATAGAGCAGCCAAGACGGCACGCCGCCGATCAGAATTGCCAAAAGCGACGGGAAGAACACCACGGTGGCGAGTGCGATAAACTCCGTCCAGCCGTTGCCGCCTTTCCAATCGCACAGCAGAAATCCCATCACCAGCGACAACACAAACAGCACCGCAAGCCAAATGTAGGCGTATGCGACGAGCGCTTTGCGCTGTTCTTTCAAGAGAAACGCAAGCAGCACGGCCGGAACGCTGCCGATGAGCGCCGTGACGAGCGCGTGCAGCACAACCGTTCCGAGCCCTGCCCCTGTGTTTTTCCCGAACAGAAAGCCGAACACGAGATACAGCGCGACATACAGCAGTCCAAACCCGATTGCCAGCAGGAACGCATACAGCCAGACGGCGCTTTTCGGTTTGCCGTCTTCGCCGATGAACGTCACCCGCGCAAACGCGTCGATTTTACGATCCAGTTTGGATTGCTGTTTTGCCATGCCGTACTCCCGTCCACCGAACCGTTCGGCGGGTGTTTGTTATCTCCAACTCGACCAGAGATCCCAGTAGCTCTGGACGCTGACGAAGTAGCTGTAAATCTGCTTCATGTCGGGCGCTTTCAGACCGACCTCGTCGGCTTCGACGCCGGACTTCTCATAGACCACGTCGTCACGAACCGACCAGTGACCGAGCTTGTCGAACGTCTGGTAGCAGCCGCTTTGTCCGTCTTCGCCGCCCATGATGTAGTTGATGTACAGGCGCGCGCCGGCAGGGTTATCGCAGTTGCTTGCCACATAGACATAGCTTGCCGCGTTCTGTGCGGTATAGGGCGAAAGTCCCGTAACCCAACCGATCTGCATGCCGGAGCTGTCACGGTTGTCGAGCTTCGATGCGGAGCACAGACCGAGCGTCGGACCGTTGACGGAAAGGTCGACCGCGTTGGCAACGGCGTCGCCGTCCGCCTGCTCAAAGGACTGCATCTGCGTAAAGCGCCAGAACAGCTCAACGCCTGCGTTGTTCTCGGGGAAGTTCTTGAACGTGTTGTTTTGCAGCTTGTCGGTGTAGGTGATGACGAGATCCTCGCCGTATTGCTTCTTGTACTGCTCAAACAGCGCGTCGCTGTCGATGATCAGCTGCGCCCACAGCGCTGCGTAGGAAGCGCCTTTGATGTCCTTGGTGTAGACGTTCCAGTACTGCGTGTCGTTGCCGTTTGCGTCCTTATAGGATTTGGTATCGACGTTGTAGCCCTTGACGATATCCCACCAGCTCTCGATCGGCGGACCGTCCGGGAAGTCGCGGGTGCAGTAAAACCACGGATTGAACGTCGAATACAGCGGCATGCCGTAGGTCAGAAGCTCCGGATCGATATGCTCGCAGATCGCTGCGGGATAGTAGATCTTCAAGATGTCGTATGCAACGAGTCCGTTGTAGATCTCGCCGGAGGCGTCCTTGACCAGAACGACGTCCGCATTGACCTTGCCCGCGTCATAGTCGCGTTCCAAAAGGCTCTTGATCGTGTTCGTATCGCAGGAAACAAACTCGAAGTTCACATCGGGATAATCGCGTGCGATCTTTTTGCGTGCGGTTTCCGCGTCGGTGGTCGTAGCGTAGATCTTGACGACGCCGCCCTCCGCTTTTGCCATTTCATAGAGCTCTTCCTGGGTCATGTGCTCCCAATCGATGCCGTCATCCTCTGTCACGGCGTTCGTTCCGCCGTTGCCCTTGCACGCAATCGCCGTACAGAGCAGGAGGAGGGAACAGAGAATTGCAATCCATTTTTTCATAAGCAATGTTCCTTTCCTGTGATATGGATTTGATCAGTCGTCGATGCCCGCCTTATGCTTGGTCTTCGCAAACTTGATCAGGCGTTCCGTCTTCTTATTATACACGTTCATACGACCCGGATGCAAGACTACAAATACTTCCTGATTCATATCGTATTCGACCAGACCGACCTGAATTGCGAGGAACTCGGTGTTGCCGACCGTCAGGGTGACGAGCGTTTCGCTGCCCGCGGGCTGGTTGGCGTAGACCTTTGCCGCAACGGTGTTCTTGTGATGCGGATCCTCGGTGTAGATATCGACCATTTCGGGACGAAGAC
>CALFIV010000367.1 GCA_937877295.1 uncultured Clostridia bacterium | reverse complement strand
GCTCTTCCGATCTGCTGCCTGCCGCCGTCTGCGCGGCGGACTTCTTGGCGGGTTCTTTGTTCAGCAGCATTTTGAACGGCGGCGTATACACTCTGATGGGTGGTTTCACTAACATACTCATTCTCCTTCCGTAAGTTCGGCCAAAGCCGATTCCAGTTCCGCGAGCTTGTTGAACAACAGCTCGAAATTCTGATTCAGATTGTTTTCGTTCTGCGCGACGCTGCTGTCGTATGCGTCCCGGTCCTCGCCGCCGCCCGGCATACGACCGAGATAGATCGGAAACAGCGCCTGCATGCCGGTGGGGATATAGGCCATCTCGATCCCTCCTTATACCGGCCGCCTCTGCAGATCGAGCAGCAGCGTCGGCTTTGCGTCAAGCCGCAGCGGTTGTCCGTTCACATTGGAAAACCGCAGCCGGAACACGCGTCCGACCATGCACAGCGGGATCTCCGTCACGGAAAGCGGATGTTCGTCGAGCACCGCCTGCGTCTCATAGCGCGCGCCGTTGGATTCCACGGTCACCGCAAGCGTGCCTGCGCCGGTCGCCGTCATCGAAAGCAGCGTTTTGTCCGCTTCCTTATGTCCGAAATCGAGCAGCGGCGTATCCCACCATGCCTCGATCGGATCGCCGTCGTAGTCGGGGCTGCCGTCAAATCGGACGACCCTGCCGGCGTCGGACAGCGCGCACAGCCAGCCGGAAGCGACGGAAAGATCCCTCAGCAAAAATCCGCGCCGCACCATGAACCGGTCGCGCAGAACGTCATACTCGAGCATCGTGTCAAGGGCTTCGCCGTTCTCGGAGCGGAACAGGAAATACAGCCGGTCGCCGCAAGCGGCGGACGCAATGTCCTGCAGGTTGGCGGTCTGCAAAAGCGCCGCCGGCGCGCTTGCGCTTGCGGGACGCCGCACCGTCTGTCCGTCATAGCAGAAAAGCCCGTCGGCCGTCAGAAAGTACAGCCGGTCCGCATAGCGCACGCAGGCCGTGTGCTGCGGCGGCTGCACCGCCGTATCCACCTTCACGACGCGGAAATTGGAGGGCCGGTCGCCGAGCAGCCGGTAGAGGTTGTCGCGCGTGAAGATCAGAAGCTGGTTCGACATCGGAAAAAGCCCCGTGATCGGATCGTCCCCGATGCCGACGTCCACAAACCCGCCGGACACGTTTTCACTCGCGGGATCGGCGCGCCAATCGTCGATTGCGCGGTCGTCGCCGGGCGCTTTGCTCCAGTAGAGTCGGCTCGGCTCGAGCATGTTCCCGGACGCGAACAGCCGCCCGAAATGCAGAGCCGCATAGCTGATCGGCACGTCGCTCAGCTTCTCGGCCGAGCCGAACGGCGTCACCTCGTGTGTGACGGCGTCATACAGCAGCGCCTGCCCGTCGCCGTATGCGATCAGAAGCCGGTCCTCGCTGCCGAGCCGCACCGGCGTGAAATCGATGCGCGCCGGCGTCAACCATGTGTTGAACGTATATACCGCGCGCCATTCGCGCCGTGCGCCGATATAGGAATACAGCGCATGACTCGTCACGGCAAGCATGCGCATGCCGAGCTCGACGGGATAGAGATACAGCCGCAGCAGCCGGTCTTCGGTCGGCAGCGCTTCACGCGTGACGCTCGAAAACCCGGTGGCAGTTTTGAGATCGCCCGAGCGCGTATCCATATTGCAGGCGTCGGGGCTCATGTCCGTGCTCATCAGCGCCTGCGAGAGATCCGTGCGCACGCCGGAAAACGCCGACAGCGTTCCGTAGGTATATGCCATACGACCCCTCCTCAATATCCGCCGATCAGGTCGTAGCCCGACGGCTCGTCATGGTTCATTCTCAGACGCCGCTTGCGCGTTTCATACAGCGACAGCAGCATGTTCGCGTGCGAAAGCCCCTGCGCGTCGTTGTGCATTTCAAACCGCGCAACCATATAGAGCACGATCAGCGGATGACAGACGCTCGGAAGCTGCGGTTCGTCCGTCGGCTCTGCAAGCGGACACGGCGCATAGCGATAGACCACCGCAACCGGTCCGTCCGCAACGCCCTTCAGGCGCAGCGTGTTCGTGTCCGCCCCGTAATAGAACGGCAGCCGCAGCCCCGCGCGCTCCACGCCGAGCACCTTGGAAACGTCGCTTTGCAGCGCCGCAAGGTCGATCGTTCCGTCGGTGAGCGTCACCGTTTCGCGCCGCCACGGGCGCAGCGCCGCAAACAGGTCGTCCTGCGCTTCGTTGGCGAACCGCTTGAGTTTCTCCTCCCAAAGCGGACGCGCCGCCGTATCCACGGGATGATCCAGCTCCGCAAGCGCCTGTTCGATCAGTTCCGAAAGCACCATATCGCTCACCCGATCCTTCTGCCGGTCGCGCTGCGATAGGCGGACACCGCGCGCTCGCCCTCCGCCAGCGCGCTGCGGCTTTCCCGGATCACCGCCGCAATCTGCGGCGACACCTCAACGACCCTGTCCGTCGGAATGCGGAATACGCGGCCGTTGATCGCGCCTTCCAAAAACGGTCCGATGTTCTCCGAGGGCAGGTAAACGGAAACGGTGGACGGCTTCGATTCGTTCGTCTTCTTGCTATCTTCCTTCATATGTCTATCTCCTTTCCGTTGCGGGGGGAGCGGTCCTCCCCCCGGCCGTTCCTTGCGTTACGCGCTCACACCGTGCTCGATGCGCACGATCCAGAGCGGATTCAGCACCTTCGCCGCGTATGCCGCGACCTTTGCGCCGACCGTCGAACGCTGATTCAACGGATCCGCGCTGCCCTCCGAGCCGCAGGGCTTGATGATCGTTTCGATCGTGCCCGAGCCGTCCACGTCAATGACGCCGTATGCGTCCGCTCCGAAGACCAGCGTTGCATGCACGTCCGACTGACGGTGATTGGCAATGTCCGCGCCGGCGTCGACCGTATAGACCGGCGTATTCGCCTGACAGGTCACGGCGCTTCTGAGCGTCAGCACGTTGGTCGCTTCGTCGTACGAATCGATGGTGTACTGCGTATTGCCGATCATGATCGGATTGCCGTTCTTGAGATACCGCTTCTCGCTCGCGCTCGGCGTCAGCTTCAGCGCGACGTCCGCGCTGCCCGACAGGGAGGTCTTTGTGTAATTGTAGAAGGACTGACGGTAGACCTTCGCTTCCGTCGCCTCCACGAAGACGACGCCGAACAGCCGGCCGATCTCGCCGGAATAGATCTGCTCCGCGTTGCTGTACTTAGACACGTCCTGCCAGAGCGGGTCGTTCTGCAAATCAAACGTCGCGTCGGGCGAGCAGATGCAGACATAGTGCGGACGGCGCACGCTTCCGTCGGACGCGCTGCTGAACATGCGCGCCTTGTTCTTCTTGAGCGTACGCACCGCTTTGCGGATCTCCTCCACGGTCAGAACGTCCGTCGGCTCGATTTCATTGCGGTCCTCACGTTCGTTTGCGTACTGCACGTTGGTCGTGGCGCACATCGCGTCACGCGTGACCCATTCGATGACCGTGCCGAGCTGTTCGCCCAAAAGCTCCGCGGAATCGGCAATGACCTCGTCATAAGCGGTCATGTCCAGAAGATCGGAGATCTCAACGTACGCGCCGTACTGCGCGACCTCCGCCTCGACCTTGGACTGCGACAGGGACTGGCCCTCCGGCGTGATGCCCTCCTCCAGCGTCAGCGCTTCGACGTCGGGCGTGAACAGATCGTACTTGCGGAATTCCACACGCTTGCCGCCGTGGCGCGGAATGCTGCGCTTCTGGCCGAATTCGGCGTGGATGAGACGCGTCTTGGCGGTCTCGAGGAGCTTCTTGTCATAGAACTGCTTGTTGAAATACGCGGTGTTCGTGGTGTTAACTGTGGTATTCATTTCGATTGCTTCTCCTTTCAAATATGCATGCGTCTGCCGTTGTGCGCGGCGGATTTATACTGCTGTTCGAGCGCGCGAAACGCTTCCTTGGACATGGACATATAGTCCGGCGAGGCCGAGACCGGCTGCGCGGTCCGCTGGCTCTTGGGCAGCGCGTTGCGCGCCTTGATCCGTTCGCTCATGCGTGCCTTGGCGTTGTTTTCTGCTTCTTCGGCACGGCGCTCCGCCGCATAGATGCGCACGGCAGCAGATCGGAAGAGCACACGTCTGAACTCCAGTCACGATCA
>CALFIV010000366.1 GCA_937877295.1 uncultured Clostridia bacterium | reverse complement strand
CCGCGTATCGCAAACCGGCTGCTGCGCCGTGTGCGCGACTATTCGCAGGTGCGCGGGGAAGGCATCATCGATCTCAAGACGGCGCAGGGCGCGTTGGCAATGCTGAAGATCGACGAGCTGGGACTGGACGCGGTCGACCGCAAGATGCTGACCGCCATGATCGAGATCTTCCGGGGCGGGCCTGTGGGACTTGATACGATCGCCGCCTATACGGGCGAGGATTCCGGTACGGTCGAGGACGTCTACGAACCGTATCTTCTGAAGCTCGGTTTCATTGCCCGCACGACGCGCGGCAGAGTGGTGTTGCCGGATGCATACCGGCACTTGGATTATCCCGTCCCGACGACGGTGCAGCAGGGGAGTCTGGAGGTTTGAAATGTTCGGCAAGAAAAAACGTACGATCAGGGAACAGCAGCAAAAGATCGCCGAATTGGAGCAGCGGATCCGTGAGCTGACGGAGCAGAACGGCGCGCTGCAGACGCGCGTTGAGGATGTGGAGCGGCGCGAAAGCAGCATCGGCCGCGCGATCAGCGAAGCGACGGCGACCGCGGATAAGATGATCGAGGACGCACAGCGTCAGGCCGGCGCGATTCTCGAGCAGGCACAGTCCGACAGCGACGCGGCAAAGCGCGACGCCGAAATCATGGTGGACGATGCCTACCGCAACGCGCGTGACATCGTGAAGGAAGCGGAAACCGAAGGCGAACGCAAGCTCGGCGAGGTGCAAAGCCGCATCGACCAGTATGCTGCGCTTCTCGGCACATACGACCGGATGGTGCAGGAGCAGATCCAGATGGCGCAGGACGGCGCAAAGCGCTTTGAGGAGCTTGCCCGTGAGTTGCACAAAGCTGTGCCGCAGATTCTGTCGGCGGAGGGACAGCTGATCGAACCGGCGAAAACGCCCGAACCCGAAGAACCCGCAGAAGCGGAAGAAGCAAAGCCGCAGGAAACCGTCGCGGAGGAGCGGCTCTGGACCGTGGACGAGATTGCGAAGAAGCCCGAGGAAGGCGAAGCGCAGGTCGATACGATCATCAACGAAATCCTCACGGCGTCGGAGGCATCGGAATGAAGCTGACGCTGCTGGGCGTATACGGACCGTTTCCTGCTGCGGGAGGCGGATGCTCTTCCTATCTTGTGGAGGACGGCGATACGCACATTCTGCTCGATTGCGGCAGCGGTTCGCTTTCACGGCTGCTGCAGCGCGTTCCGCTGACGGCGTTGGATGCGATCGTGCTTTCACACATGCATGCAGACCATGCCGGGGAGATCGACCTCTATCGTTACGCGCTCGAATTCGGACAGGGCAATGCGCCGTTGAAGGTCTTTGCGCCTGAGATCGGATCGCTGCAAAAAGAGGCGTTTGCGCCGGTGCGGACCGAGCCCGGGATGCAGATCACAATCGGATCGCTCACGCTGCGGTTTTTCGAAAGCCGGCATGCCGTACCGACCAACGGCGTACGCGTCACCGACAAGGCGGGGCATGCGCTGGTATATACCGGCGATTCCGCTTGGATGGATTCACTGGTTGATGCGGCGAAGGACGCCGATCTGCTACTCGCGGACGCATGTCTCGCGGATGAATCCAATCCGAAAGCACTCAAGAATCATATGACCGGCGCGCAGGTGCTTGCGCTCGGCCGGCGCGCAAACTGCAAGCGCGTGATCCTCACGCACCGCTTCGGCGCAAATCCGACCTATTCGGTCGACGGAGGCACATTTGCCGAGGAAGGCGCGGTTTACGAAATCTGAAATGATGCGGACAACCGTTTCATCCATACAGTAATCTTACGAAAGGAATATATAACTATGGCAAAAAAGACGATCGAAGACGTCAACGTCGAAGGCAAGAAGGTCCTTGTACGCGTGGATTTCAACGTCCCGCTCGCGGAGGACGGAACCGTTTCGGACGATAAGCGTATCGTTGCGGCGCTGCCCACGATTCGCTATCTTCTGGAGCATAAGGCAAAGGTGATCCTTTGCTCGCATCTCGGCAGACCCAAGGGAGAGGTCAATCCGAAGTATTCTCTGGAACCGGTCGGACAGCGCCTTGCGGAGCTTCTGCCCGATACGCGCGTCTGGTTTGCGACCGACACGATCGGCGAGAGCGCAAAGACGGCGATTGCGGACATGAAGGAGGGCGAAATCGTCCTGCTCGAGAACACGCGCTTCCATAAGGAAGAGGAAAAGAACGATCCGGAATTCGCGAAGCAGCTTGCTTCTTTGGCGGATCTGTTCGTCTCCGACGCATTCGGCACGGTGCATCGCGCGCATGCGTCCACGGCAGGCGTTGC
>CALFIV010000365.1 GCA_937877295.1 uncultured Clostridia bacterium | reverse complement strand
GTTTATACCAGATCAGGTTGACCCCGAATGTGTGAAACACCAGATCATTGATGTGGGACAAGCCGATGCTCGTTCCCTCCGGGCCAATCTGGGCAACGTCAACCATGCGAATCAAGCAGATCAGAATCAGGATGAGGATGGCGCTGATTCCCGCAAGAATATAATACCGTTTGTTTTTCATGGATCAATACTCCTTTCTTTAACGAATCTGTTGGTTTCATTCTGCAACAATTCAAACACTTTTGCAATAGTGAATCCGTCTGCAATCGCATGATTTAATCGCACGCTCATCGGCATCATAAGTCTGCCGTTTTCTTCACGGTACTTGCCCCAATTGATGATCGGCGCTAAGTACAGAAACCCGTCCGGCAATTCGATGTGCAGCGCATCGTAACTGAGCCATGGGAGAAACGAAGCGTCAAACCAATTCGGGTGAGTCGGATCGTGCAGGATACCGTCCCGCACTCGTTTTGCGCGTTCGAGATCTGCTGCTGCATTGCGATAGAATTGGTCGTAATCCTCACTGTACACCGAATATACCGGCGTGCAGGTCTCCGTATCCGGATGAAAGACATACTGCATCGGATGGATCACATTGTAGCAAATCAATTCTTTGGACTCCTAAAGATACCCTATTTTGCAATCGTCTCGGGAATTCAACGCTTTTGTAAGCAGATACAGAAAGTTGAGATAAAACTTAGTTCCTGCGTTGCGCGAGTACGAGACAAGATCGGTTACATCCAGCCGCGCCGTCATGGTTACTGAGCATTTGCAATCCTCTGTGAAATGGCGAAACGCGTCTTTGCGATAGTAGGTGTACGGGTCGACGACACGGTAACTCATGTCAGCTTCCAATACTTGCTCCCCCATGTTTCAAAACTCCATTCCTCCCTATAATCATTGCATTCATAATCGACATAATACAGAAAGCCGTTATGAACGACGAAGTTTGTCGGATAATAATCAATGTTCAGCCCAGCGCGTTTTGCAAGCTCTGCCATTTCCTTGATTTGCGGCAGATACGGCTCAACGGAAACGCCTTGTGCAAGAAGCTCGGAAATCGTCGGACCTTCGACATACGCTTTGACAATGCGCTCCGCTTCGAGATCAATGTCGAGCATCTGCGGCATTCGTATCCCCGCTTGCCGCAGACGCAGATAGTCGCGCCGTTCCGCTTCGATTTTGTTGCCGAATGCATAATAGGCGCAGGGCTCATGATGAATCTGCTTCAGAACGACCGGTTGTTCGCCGGCTTGTGCCAGATACGAGTATCCGCCCTTTCCGCGGCCAAGCAGTCTCTGTATTTCATATTCGATTCCGTTGACCGTCATTGCTTCCATCTCAAAACAACTGTCCTGGCAAGCGCAGTTTTTCCTTCGGTGGGAACGTTGAGTCAAACGCCGCAAACGCCTCCGGCTCACGCTCCGCGACAAAATACCCATCCGGCGGCGCATACACGCCGGTAACGCCGTTTAGATAACCGGGAATCAATTCCCTGCACAGAAAGAATGAAGCATCTGCGCCCTCCGGTAAGTCATGATATCGAATGCCGAATGTGCTTGCGTAGGTGAACCCGCTTTTCCCGTAGAATCCGATGTTCCCCTCAAAGCACAGCGCGCCGAAACCAAGCTTTGCCGCCTGCTCAAGTGAATCATCCAAAAGCCGCTTTCCGTAGCCCTGCCGCTTATATTTCGGCGCGATTCCGATCGATCCCATTGTCAAAATCGGTATCTCTCTGCCGTCGTCGGCGCGGATTTCTGCGCGAACGAACATATTCTGCCCTATGATCTCGCCATCCTTTTCCATGACGAAATCGAGTTCCTTGACGAACGCCGGATCGTCTCGGAAGCGGTGAAGCACAAAATGCTCCAAGCATCCCGGGCGATATTCGTTCCAAAACGATTCCCGTACCAGATGTTCCACAGCGCGATAATCGGCTTCCGTTTCTCTGCGAATAACGATGCTCATATCCTTTCCTCATTTTACCGTAAATCCGTCCAAACGATATGATTGTACTGCATAACTTCATGCGATCGTTCCATGCCGAGTTTTTCGTAAAACGGCACGGCTTTATCGTTCGCCACCAAATAGACTGCAATGTTTTTTTCGCCGCCTGCGACCTCCAGCGCTTTTGCATCAGGCGCTTACCGATTCCTTGACGCTCATATGCTCTGTCTATCCCGAGATCGGTCAAAAACAGCCAATATGCAAAGTCCGTGATCCCGAAAGAGGACACCGACAATCATCCCCGATTCATTCCGCGCAATGAGGCTGATCGACGTGTTTTTGACGAGCGTTTCGATGCGCTCGGAAAAACGTTCCCTCGAGTATTGCGATCCCAGATCCGTTCGCTTCAAAAACGCAATGTATTCCCCGGCGCTGATCCGTTCTTCTCTGATTTCAATCTGTTCCGTCATGCTTCGTCCTTTCCGGTCTTGCATTGATACCATTCGTCTGTAACGCGCATAAAACCGACCGATTCAAACATTCTTTGGCTTTGCGTGTTAAACGAGTAGATATTTGCCTTGACCTCCCGAAAGCCTTTTTCTCTTGCAAGCTTCAGCATATCCAGAACGCATCTGCGTCCGATGTGCAGGTTTTGATATTCCTTACAGACTACGATGGAGATCTCCGCATTATCACGCAGCGAGACGTCGCCGACCAACGTTCCCCGATACGCGATATAGTAACAATCGCCGTGCGTGCTCAGATAGGTGTACATTCGCTCGAGAAGCGCAAGATCATATACATGATCGATGTTGTCCACCTGCTTGCATACATCCAAGTCCTGATACCACGCAAGCGCAACTTCGCTGTTGGGATAGTACGGGATCAGTGTGATCTCGTCGTCAATTATTCTGTTCCTGCTGGCGTCTGTGTGTTGTTGCATATTCTGTTATTCATCGAAAAACAAAGCCATAATGATCTCGTCGTGGTAGCTTCCGTCTTTCAGGCGGAATGCCCGCGGCTGCACGCCGTACGCTTTGAATCCGTTTTTTTCATAGAGACGGCGAGCGTTTGTGTTGTCGCAGTATACGCCAAGCTCCAGCTGTGTGTACCCAGCCGCTTTCGCGCATTCGATACAGGCTTTCGTCATGGCATCGCCGATTCCTAAGCCCCAATATGCCCGTTCGACGCTGATCCCGAAATTGGCGCGATGTCTTGTCTTGATTCTCCGACCGATCGGATCGATTCCCGAAAGGCCGACGATCCTGCCGTCAACCTCCGCCGCCAATTCGATTGCATCATCGCTGTCCGTTTTCTTCTGCATCAGCAGCGCTTCCGATTCCGCCGTGTAGGTGATCTCCTCCGGATACGTGCTGAGCCAGTCCGTTTCGCTGTGCGTCAAAATGAAGTTTTCCAGCACGGCTGCGCCGTCCTGCTCTGTCGCATTGCGCAGGGTGCAGGTCCTGCCGTCTTTTAACAGAATGGTTTTATAATACTTCATCGTGCCTCCTCCACCAATTGCGAAAAAACTGCATTGCGATCGTAATTGTTTGCTGCAAGTCCCGGGATTTCCTTGAACGCCCTGCAGACAGAAAGACTGATTTCCGCGCCGATGGAAAAAATTTCCTGATCCGAATACGGACAATCATCCGTAACAATCAGCGTTCCGAAGCTGAATGCAACCAGCCACAGATCACGGAAATAGCAGTCAGCGGTATTTGCATCTAAGTGATAGATGCGCATCAGCGATTCTCGCACGAGGTCCTGCGAAAGCTGCAAAGCGTCCGTTGCGCTCCCGATTGCTGCGCTTGGCTTCGTTAAGAATAAAAGCTTGTACAGCTCGCGTTCCTCCTTTGCAAATCGGATATACTGCTGCCAAACGCCGAGAAACGGAATTTGTTCGTGCAGCCCGCGCTCAATGTATTCCCGATACCGTTCCTTTGCAAGCGCATATACTTCGCCTTTCAATTGTTCCATCGAAGCAAACCATGTAAAAATCGGACGAGTAGACACATGAAGCTTCGACGCGACTTCACGAGCCGTGACCGCATCAAGCCCCTTCTCCCTTACCACGTCCAATGCAGCGCGAACAATCTCCTCTTTTTGGAACTTCACCTTTGGCGGCATACGGTTTCCTTTCATGCAACATTAGTTACGCAACGTATGTTGTTTTTAAATCGTACTATATTATATCTGGTTTGTCAATATCGGTAAAATGTGTTGGAAAATTGAAAACTGATCCGCGACTGCGGATCAGTTTCGGTTCAAATCAGTTGGCGTAAGGCTCTTCCATGTCCAGCATCAACCGGATGATTTCTTTGTCTGTTTCCTGCATTCCGAACCGTGCGACCTTGCCGACGCAGCAAATCGTATTTTCAACACCGGTTTTCACGATGCCGTCGCCGCCGAAGAACTGATTGCCGTCCTCATACATGGCAAGTCCCAAGAGCCCTGCATCAACCGCCGCCGCGATCTTTGCCGCGCAGCTCGCTTTCGCGCCGTCGCAGATAATGCCCGACGTGACCGCTACCGCATTGACGACGGTGTGCGCGATCATATCGAACCGCCCGCCCTTTAAGTAAGCGAGCCCCGCGCCTGCGCCGACGCCCGCGCTGACTGCGCCGCAATAGGCGGACAGTCTTCCGATGCCGGTTTTCAGATGCGTAGTGATAAGGTTTGACACGCACAGCGCGCGCAGCAACTCCTCGTTCGTTTTGCCGGTTTCCCGTGCGTAGACGATAACCGGTACGGACGCCGTAATGCCCTGATTTCCGCTGCCCGAGTTGATGACGACCGGAAGCTCGCAGCCGTTCATACGCGCGTCGCTGCCCGCTGCCGCCCACGCACGCATTTTATAATTGATGTCGTATTCTCTGCCGCGCAAGACCGTCTTGCCGATATTTGCGCCGTAATTGCCTTTTAAGCCCTCCTCTGCGATCGCCATATTGTAGGCAATCTGACGTTCGAGCACGTCCTGCACGTCTTTTGGGTTGACCGAATCCGCGAAATCAACAATACCCTCGACGGTCAGGCATGTCCGGTCGGTCAGCGTTTCATTGGATTGCTCGACCTTCCGATCCAGAAGCATGTCCAGATTTTTGCGAACGGTAACGAGATTGGTATGGAAATCGACGATGCGCACGAATGACTCGTCCACGCCGCCGTAAGCAGTAATCATGATGTCGAAGATATGTTCGGTATCGGCGTATCGGACCTCGATGGGCGTCCGTTCGAGATAGTCCGCCATCGCCTCGATCTGTTCTTTCGTAACGTTCGAGAGTACCTCAAGTTCCGCATTTGCGTCTCCCGCCACAATGCCAGCGACTGCTGCCGCCGGGATACCGCGAAGCCCTCCGGTATGCGGCACAACTACGCTTTTGACATTTTTGATGATGTTTCCGGAAACCTCAATCAGAAGTTTATCCGGCAGAACGCCAAGCGTTTCCCTCGCCTTTGCCGCCGCATACGCGATCGCAATCGGCTCTGTACAGCCCATTGCCGGACGCAGTTCTTCATGCAGAATGCGAATAAACTGTTGGTATCTGGGATCGGATTTTTGCATATCGTGCCTCCTATGCCTTAATCAATGATATTTTATCTTTTTCGGGCCGATTCGTCAATCGACTTGTCTCGATTGGTCTGTTTTCTGATCGATTCTGTCATGAAAAACGCCTCCGTCGCTTCGTCGGAGGCAATACTCATTCATGATTGCTTTTCCTGTTCTGCAAGGTATGCGACAGTGCTGTGTGCTGCAACGTTGCCCTCGCCGACCGCCTTGGTCAGCTGATGGGGGCAACCCGTGCAATCGCCCGCCGCAAAGCAGCCGCAGCAAGCGAGATCGTTTACGGAAAGGAGGAGCAAGTCGAGCATATACGATGTGATGATTGATTGATGGAATAAAGAAATCGTCGCAAGTCAAACGAGACTTGCGACGACGTGGCGCGCCTGGCAGGATTCGAACCTGCGACCTAC
>CALFIV010000364.1 GCA_937877295.1 uncultured Clostridia bacterium | reverse complement strand
GTCGAACCGTTCGAGCCATTCGTTGGCGGTCTCGCACACCTCTTTCAGACACGCCTCGTCAAACGGCGTAGTAAGGCCGACGTGCTTCAGAAGGTCGACAAACGTCCGGCTGCCGCCCTGCACGGTGTACGCCATGTAGTGCTTCCATGCGTTCTCGCGGTCCTTCTGAATCATCGCCCAGAACTCCAAAGCGACCGTCTGCGCAAGGCAGTAGTCGATGTAATAGAACGGGTTTTCATAGATGTGGCTCTGCCGCTGCCAGCCCTCGCCCTCCGCGTAGAACGGAATATCGCCGTCCAAACGAAGCCACGGCTGATAGATGCCCAAAAGCCGCTTCCATTCCGCATGGCGCTCTTTGGGCGTCAGGTCCGGATTCTCATAGACGATGTGCTGGAAGTGGTCGACCATCGTGCCGTACGGGATGAAGGTCAGCGCGCCGGACAGATGGCTGTACAGGAACTTTTTCGCGTCTGGCCCGAAGAATCCATCCGCGTTCATCCAGCCGAAGAACTCCATGCTCATCGAATGCACCTCGCACGCCTCCGCGCTCGGACCGACGTATTCGGTCGGGATGCGCTTGCGGTTCATCCAGTAGGCAAAGGCGTGACCGGCTTCGTGCGTGATGACTTCGACGTCGCCCTGCGTGCCGTTGAAATTCGAGAAGATGAACGGACGTTCATACTGCAAAAGATCGGTCTGATAGCCGCCGCCTTCCTTGCCCTCGGTGGAGAGCACGTCGAGGAGCTCCTCGTCGAGCATCGTGCGGAAGAATTCGCTGGTTTCAGGCGAGAGCGCATCGTAAAATTTTCTGCCCTGCTCTAAGATCTCGTCCGGCGTGCCTGCAGGACGCGGATTGCCGCTTCTGAATTCGAGCGCGGCATCTGCAAACGACAGCGGATATTCCTTACCCAGCCGCTTTGCCTGCTCGCGCATGATCCTGTCCGCAAGCGGTACAAGGTACTTTTGCACGGCGGCGCGGAACTTCTCAACGTCCTCCTTCGTGTAGCAGTTGCGCTCCATGCGGTAGTAGCCGAGCTGCGTATAGCCGTCGTAGCCGAGCTTTCTGCCCATCAAATCGCGCAGATGTACGAGCTCGTCATAGATCGCGTCGAGACGCTCCTGATGCTCCTTGTACCACTTGCCCTCGGCCTTCCATGCCGCAAGGCGGCGTGCGTCGTCCGCGTCGGTCTTGAACGGCGTCAGCTGCGACAGCGTGTAGACGCCGCCCTCGAACGGGATCTGCGCCGATGCGATCAGCTTTCCGTATTCGGTCATGAGTTCGTTCTCCTTCTGCATGTCCTCGATGATATCGGGGGAGAAGGTCTTTTTGTTGATCTCCGCATTCACGAACATCAGATCGCCGTACTCCGCTTCGAAATCCTTGCGGAAGGGACTCTCAAGCATAGCTTCGAGCCACGCCTGTTCATATTCCTCAACCCGCGGTCCGAATTCATCCCAGAATTCGATTTCACCATCGTAAAATTCGTCGCGCGTGTCGATCGAATGACGGACGTACGCCAGTGTGCCCATCGTGTCTACGACCTTTCCTTCTTCTTCTTTTTCAAGGAAGACCGCTTTCGCTTCCGCATAGCTCTTTGCCTTCTTCAGCCGTTCGGTCATCTCCTGAAGCGCTTTGATGACCGCATCCGGATCCGGTCTTTGATAAGGCATTTCGGAAAATTTCATAGGTTGCTCCTTTCGCATTTCGCTCCGCCGCCGGGGCGAGCGTCCTTATCAATCAGTATACCATACACCGCGCATCGGCGCAATCGATGGACGGTTGTTTTTTCGGTGGATTTTTCCGTGTACATCCTGTATAATGGACGCAGCAATCGAAAGGATCGTTCCCATGTCGCTGGAAAAAGCAAAAGCATATCTCGCATCCGTCGGCCTCGCCGATCGCATCATTATCCCCGAACACAGCAGCGCAACCGTTTCGGAAGCCGCCGAAGCCTTGGGCTGCGAACCCGGCATGATCGCAAAGACGCTGTCGTTTCTGCAGGGGGAACAGCCCGTGCTGATCCTTGCCGAAGGCATGGCGCGCATCGACAACGCAAAGTACCGCCGCACCTTTCGCTGCAAGGCAAGGATGATCCCGTTCGACGACGTGGAGCGCTTGATCGGACACGCCGTGGGCGGCGTATGCCCGTTCGGCGTCAACGAAACCGTCAAGGTCTACCTCGACGAAAGCCTCAAGCTGCACGAAACC
>CALFIV010000363.1 GCA_937877295.1 uncultured Clostridia bacterium | reverse complement strand
CACGCCGTTCTGGCTTGCGGGCGAGGAGCTGCTGCGCAGCAAGGGCGGCAACGGCAACAGCTACGACGCCTCCGACGAGGTCAACAATCTCGATTGGGATGCGCTGACGGCCGAGAGCATGGTCATGGCAATGCGCGACTTCTATCGCGATCTCATCGCCATGCGTAAGGCAAATGCGTTCCTGAAGGATGCGGACGTGACGTGCGAGGTCAACGAGTCCGACGGATCGATCACGGTCACCTATACGCAGGATGACGAAACGGTTGCGATCGCACGGATTAATCCGACCGGCGTCGACGCTTCCTTCGTACTGCCCGAAGGTGAATGGGGCGTGCTGATGAACGGCAAGGCCGTATCGGCAGAGCCCATGGATACCGTTTCCGGCGAGGTCATCGTCCCGCAGATGAGCGTGTATCTGGTCAGAAAATAAAGTGAGGTAATTCTATGAAACTGAAACCGGAATTCATTACACATATCACGGAGAACGAAGCGATGCTCGTTCCGCTGGGCAGTTCCTCGTTCCACGGAATTGTGCGGGGCAACGCAACGCTCGGCAAGGTTCTGGAGCTTTTGAAGAATGAAACGACGGAGGATGCGATCACCGACGCGATGTGCAAGATCTACAACGCGCCGAGAGAAACGATCGCGGCCGACGTGCACCGTGCGGTGGAGCAGCTCAAAGAGATCGGTGCGATCGATGACTGAGCATGCGACCTACGAAGAATACCTGAAAAGCAACGAACGGCTGATCAGCCCCTTCAAGGGAACGAGCATGATGCCGCTTTTGAAGCAGGGCAGGGACGTTTTCGTCGTGCAGCGGAAGGGCGAAGAACGGTTTCAAAAATGCGACGTCGTCCTGTATCGCCGTCCGCCCAAATCGTATGTGCTGCACCGGATTATTGCCGTACGGGAACAGGATTATGTCATTCTCGGCGACAACTGCATCCGAAAGGAATACGGCATCACGGACGATGATATCCTTGGCGTCATGGTCGGATACGTCCGCAAGGGGAAGGAGCGTTGGGTGACGGACTGCGCGTATCGCATCTACTCGTTTGTCTGGATGCATACAAGCGCGCTGCGGATTCTTTGGCTTCGCTTGCGCGGAGTTGCCGCAAGAGCGTTCCGCAAGCTATTTCCAAACCGAAACAGGGCATGAAAAACAAACGACGCACAACCGCACAAAGACCGTTGAACTGGCTTTGGAAGGCTTCGGCCGGTATCCGGTGGGAAGTCTTCCTGCTGCTGATTGCGGACGTCGTCAACGGCGTCAGCGGCGTTGCGCTTGCGTGGATGCTGCGATACATGGTTGACAGCGCAGTCAGCCGCAATGCGCGCGGGTTTCTCCTGTATGCTGCGCTGTTCGTCGGCGTTATCGTCACACAGCTTCTGCTGCGCGCGTTTATCCGCTGGTTTAAGGAACACGCGCTGAGCACGCTGGAGAACCGACTGAAGCAGCGATTGTTCTCCGTTCTGCTCGACCGCGACTTTGCGGCGGTCACTGCGGTGCATACCGAGGAATGGATGAACCGGCTCGTATCCGATACGACGATTGCGGCGAACGGCATCGTTTCGATTGTTCCGGAAGCAAGCGGCATGCTGGTGATGCTGGTCAGCGCCGTCGGCGCGACGCTTTGGCTGCTGCATGCGGTCACATGGGCGGTCATCCCGGTCGGCGCGCTGATCGTTCTGGTGGGGTATCTGTTCCGCAAGAAGCTGAAATCGCTGCACGCCAACATCCGCGAAGCGGACGGCAGACTGCGGGTGACGCTTTCCGAACGGCTCTCCGAGCTGATCCTTGTGCGCACGTTCCAGCGTGAGGCTGATGCGGAAAAGCAGGCAAACGAAGCGATGGAAGCGCATCGCGCGGCGCGGTTAAAACGCAGCCGTTATTCGTGCTTTGCAAACTTTCTGTACGGGCTGTTGATGTACGGCGTCTATGCGGCGGCGGCAATCTTTTGCGGCTTCGGAATTCTGCGCGGCGTTCTGACCTACGGCACGTTTGCCGCGATCCTGCAATTGGTCGGACAGATTCAGACACCGTTTGCCAACCTTGCGGGGTATCTGCCGCAATACTATGCAACGATCGCCAGCGCCGAGCGCTTGATGGAGGCGGAATCGTATGCGCCCGACTGCGAACTGCCGCAGAAGACGCCGGAGGAAATCGACGCGTATTATCGGGATGCATTCCGCGGAATCGGGATGGAGCAAGTTACGTTTACCTACCATCCGAACGCCGAGCATGCGCAGGCGGTGGTCTTCCGCAATTTGTGCGCCGAGATCCGAAAGGGCGAGACGGTCGTGCTGACCGGCGCGTCCGGCGGCGGCAAATCGACGCTTCTGAAGCTCCTCCTTTGCCTGTATGTGCCGGAGGAGGGGAGACTGCAGCTGCTTGAGCAAAACGGCACACAGCCGCTTACAGCCGTTTACCGCGGGCTGTTCGCATATGTCCCGCAGGGAAACCGCGCATATTCCGGCACGATTCGTGCGCTGCTGACGTTCGGGGACGATTCCATCCCGGAGGAAGCGATCAAAAACGCGCTGACCGTTGCGTGCGCGGATTTTGTATGGGAGCTGGAGAACGGTGTTGAAACCGTGCTCGGCGAACGCGGCAGCGGGCTTTCGGAGGGGCAGCTCCAGCGGCTTTCGATTGCGCGTGCGATCCTGTCCGATCATCCGATGCTGCTGCTGGACGAGGCGACCAGCGCGCTGGACGAAGCAACCGAAGCGGCGGTGCTGCTGCATCTGAAAGAGATGACGGATCGTACGGTGCTGATCGTCACGCATCGCAGAAAAGCGCTCGAAATCGCCGATCGCGAGTGGACGCTCGCAAACGGCGTGCTGACCGTTTCCGAATAAATCGAAACAAAAGCCCGCTTTGCAGCGGGCTTTTATCATGCACGATTATCTCTTGAACAGCGTTTTCAGCAGATCCAGCTTGTCGCCGAACAGCGGCAGCGGCTTCATTTTGCCTTGCAGCGCAAAGACGATTCCGATGATCGAGAACACGGTGATGCCGACCTGCGCGATATAGACAATGGGGTTGAAGAAATACTTGCCGACGTACGGGATCAGGCCGACGGTGCACTCCAGGAGGACAGACGCCACCCAGAAGACCAGTAGATTGAACCCCTGACGCACATGGAACTGCGCGAACTTCGAGTCCTTCTTGACGAACATCGGCACAAAGAGCACCGGTCCGAGATAGGCCAGCACGCCGAACCACTTGTTGCAGTCGGGCGTTTCTTCTGTGACCTGTGCCTTGTACGTTGTCTGCACGGGAGTGACGGGAGCGCCGCAGGAAGGGCAGAACTTGCTGTCCGGATTCAGCTGCGCGCCGCAGTTTTTACAATATGCCATACGAAATCCTCCTTTATTGATCGATGGTTTTCCAATATTCCAAAAGCGCTTGCGGCTTTTGCAGGACTGTTTCTGCACCGGATTCACGCAAGAACGCTTCCCCGCGGAAGCCCCAGCCGCATCCGGCAAAGCGCAGACCGCTGTTTTTCGCAAACTGCACATCCACGTCCATATCGCCGACATAGAGCGTTTGTTCGCGCGTAAACCCGAGCTCCTCGCGCACCAGATCCATCATAAACGGATCGGGCTTGGTCGGGTATTCGGGCGTCTGCCCCTGTATACGTGAAAACAGTCCGGGCGGGAACAGCGTTTTGAGCATCGCCCGCGCGTTGACGTCCGGCTTGTTGGTGACGACCGCCAGCGTGCAGCCCTGTGCTTTCAGCGCGTGCAGCGTTTCGGGCATGCCCGCATACGGCAGTGTGGTGTCGCACAGATGCTCGGCGTATTCGACAAAGAAGCGATCGACGACCTTCTGCCATTCATCCTCATGCCCCTGCGGCATCGCATGCCGGCACATATAGACGACGCTTTTTCCGACGAGCGCAGAGACCGCGTCGTCCGAATAGGTCGGGTAGCCGTAATGCGCAAGCGCAAGGTTCAAAGCGGTTGCAATATCCTTCAGCGTGCTGCACAGCGTTCCGTCCAGATCGAAAGCGATCAGCCTGATGCGATTCATGATGATTTCCTCTTCCAGTTTTCACGTTCATTCTACACGGTTTTTTTGTTTGCGTCAATCGGTAAGCGACTTTTCGGGCTTCACAAATTCCAAAAATATGGTATACTGAAACAGGAAGAAGGAAGGAGACGTTTCCACACGCGTCTTTGGGCGTATCCAGTATATGCGCACACATTCCTTCGCAACACCGGCGATACAGAAGCACAAACCGCACAACGTACATCGCGTCACAATTTGTGGCGGCAGATCACGCAAATCAGGAAGGAGCACACAATGAAAAAACCGATTCTTTTGATCATGGCCGCAGGTATGGGCAGCCGCTTCGGCGGACCGAAACAGATCGAGCCGATCGACGAGCACGATCACGTCATTCTCGACTTTTCCGTTTACGATGCGATCCGCGCCGGCTTTGAAAAGGTCATCGTCATCATCAAAAAAGAAATGGAAGCGGACTTTGAGGAGCGTGTAGGCAAGCGTATCCGTCCGCACGTACAGTTCGAATATGCGTTCCAGTCGCTTGACAAGCTGCCGGAGGGCTTCGATATCCCGGAAGGCCGTGTCAAGCCGTGGGGTACTGCGCATGCAATCCTTTGCGCAAAGGAACATCTGGACGCACCGTTTGCGGTGCTCAACGCCGACGACTTCTACGGCGCGGATGCATATCGGAAGATCTACGCGTTTTTGAAGGAAGACCGTCCGGAGAGCGAATGCGCAATGGTCGGCTATCAGCTCGGCAATACGCTCAGCGACTTCGGTTCTGTCGCGCGCGGCGTCTGCGAGATCGGTGAAGACGGCAAGCTGATTACACTCACCGAACGTTTGAAGATCGAAAAACGCGACGGCGCGGCTGCATTCACCGAGGATGACGGCGCGACCTATACGCCGCTTGCACTGGACACGCTCGTTTCGATGAACCTGTTCGGCCTGCAAAAAACGGTACTCGACGCGTTCGAAGCGCGTTTCCCGGCGTTCCTCGAGGAAAATCTGCCGCAAAACCCGATGAAATGCGAATATCTGCTTCCGCGCGTGCTTGATGCAATGATGCGCGAAGGCAAGATCAGCATTGAGGTGCTCGAGACCTCCGCACGCTGGCACGGCGTCACCAACCGTCCGGACCTTCCCTTCCTCAAGGCGGCGATTCGCAAGATGAAGGATGAGGGACAGTATCCCGAAGAGCTCTGGAAGTGACATTCATGCGCAGGATTCAGATTCTTCCGCTGCTGCTTGCCGCGCTGCTGCTCTTCGCCTGCGGCAGCCCCGTACAGGATGGCACATCGCACGGCATCGGACAGGACGACGTCGTCGTGACGGTCGGAAGCGAATCGGTCAACGCGATTGTCTACCGCTATCAGCTTGCCGAACGCCTTCGCACGATCAAGGAGCATGGACTCGACGATCGAGACGTCTATCTTTCCTATATCGCAAACCCGAACATTTCCTACGTCTATGCGTATTATGATACGCGCACGGAGGAAGGGGTGCGTGCGCTTGCGGAGGATCTGTGCAACGAGCTGGCGCTGGAAGCGGCTGCGATCGACGCGGGAACGAAGGCCGGATACCGGCTCACCGCACAGGAGCAAAGCTATCTCTATCAGGCGGAGGAAAACGCGCAGGAAGCGCTTTCTGCGCTGCTGCAGGAAAACGGCGGCGCGTACGAATCAATCGAAGCATTCTTTGCAGAAACCGGTTTCACCGAATCCCTGTTCACCGGGATGTACACGCACAGCATGCAGGCGAGCATCCTCTTCAATCATCTCTTAGAGGATTATCGGGCGGCGCACACGCTGTCCGAGGACGAGATCCGGACCGGCTATGCGCGCATCGTGCAGGAGACGTTCCGTGATCGCTATACGGCGGGGATGTATACGCAGTATCTGGCCTACTACCTCGCCGGCTCGCGCTCGTTTCCGTCGCTGTACATTCCGGACGACGCAATTTTCGTGCGCCTGTTCGTCATGACCGATCCGACGGACGACGACAGGGCGGCGATCGCGCAGCAGGCGGAAGCGGACTTTGACGCACTGTACGCAAGCGAACAGAACGAATTTACCGTGCATGGCACGGCAGGCGATCTGGCGGTCGCGCCGGGCGACGAACTGGTGGACGGCTTGTATGAGGCGGCAAAAACTGTCGCCGTCGGCAGCGTCGGTTCGATGGAGCGCGAGCAGGACGGCAAAACGATCTGCTACTGGTTTCTGCGGGTAGCGGGCGAGACCGGCACGGTATCGATCGACCGCTATCCCGGTGTGCGCGAGCGCATCGTCTCGCAGCTTTTGGGCACGGCGTGCATGGATACGCTTCGCGCAGCCGTAAGCGATCCCGCAACGACCACCCGGAACGACGATCTGATCGATTGGATCATCGCGTCGCAAATTGGGGCTTGACAAACGAAGCGAACGATCCTATACTATATACAATCTCAATTTGGAGGAACGATCATGGGTAAGGCGATCTGTCTTTGTAAGGCGTGTTGTTGCCACGTCTTCTTTGCCATACCCATTTACGCCTTCGGATAAGTGCAATCTTTTGCGTGCCGGGGAGTCGATGGGCTCTCCGGCATTTTTATTTCCGGCGCACTCGTTTTTCAAGCAGATCATATTATTTTTACGGAGGATGAAATCATGAACGTATTCAAATCGGCAGATGAACTGATCGGCGGCACGCCGCTTTTGGAGCTCGGACACATCGAACGGGAAGAGGGCGTTGTGGCACGCATCTTTGCAAAGCTGGAGTATTTCAATCCGGCAGGCTCGGTCAAGGATCGCATTGCAAAGGCGATGATCGACGACGCGGAGCAGAAAGGAATTTTGAAGGAAGGCTCGGTCATCATCGAGCCGACCTCCGGCAACACCGGGATCGGGCTTGCCAGCGTCGCGGCGGCGCGCGGTTATCGGACGATCATCGTCATGCCCGAAACCATGAGCATCGAACGCCGCAAGCTGATGCAGGCGTACGGCGCGGAGCTTGTGCTGACCGAAGGCGCAAAGGGCATGAAGGGCGCGATCGCAAAGGCACAGGAGCTGGTCGCGGAGATCCCGAACGCGCTGATTCCGGGACAGTTTGTCAACCCCGCCAACCCGAAGGCGCATCTTGAGACGACCGGACCGGAGATCTATCGGGATCTGGACGGGCAGGTCGATCTCTTCGTCGCAGGGGTCGGTACGGGCGGCACGGTCACCGGCGTCGGCGCGTATCTCAAAGCACAAAATCCGAAGATCAAGGTCGTAGCCGTCGAACCGGCAAGCTCACCGGTGCTCAGCGGCGGCGCGGCAGGCGCGCATAAGATTCAGGGGATCGGCGCGGGCTTTGTGCCGGACGTGCTGGATACGGACGTCTATGACGAGATCATCACGGTGGCAAACGAGGACGCGTTTGAAACGGGGCGGCGCATCGGACGCAGCGAGGGCGTGCTGGTCGGCATCTCCTCCGGCGCTGCCGCGTGGGCGGCAATTCAATTGGCGAAGCGGCCGGAGAATCACGGCAAAAACATCGTCGTTCTGCTGCCGGACGGCGGCGACCGCTATCTTTCCACACCGCTGTTTGAGGGCTAAAATGGAACAGGATCTGAGAACCTTGCTGAAAGAGATCGCCAATGTGCTGGAAGCCGGAGAAACGGAACGGACGTCGCATGATTTTTCCGGCTTCAAGCGTCATGCCGAACGCATGACGGAGCGTCTGATCGACGCAATGTACCCGCATCACGCCGAACAGACGGTTGTGCGCGAGCAGGCGCTGATCGAGGCGACAGAGCTGCTGGAATCGTGCCTGCGTTCGCTGCAATTCGGTGCAGAGCACCGGAAAACGGCTGTGCGTGCGCTGCTGAAGGCGCTGCCGCAGGTCAAAGCCCTGCTGGATACCGACCTCGCCGCGGCGTATCAGGGCGATCCCGCCGCGCGCGGTATTGATGAGATCATCCTTTGCTATCCAGCATTTCTCGCCATCAGCACGTATCGGCTGGCGCATGTGCTGTACACCGAGCATATTCCGCTGCTGCCGCGTGTGATGACCGAATACGCGCACCGGCACACCGGCATCGACATCCATCCGGGCGCGACGATCGGCGAAGCGTTCTTCATCGATCACGGCACGGGCGTCGTCATCGGCGAGACCACCACGATCGGCAAGCAGGTCAAGATCTATCAGCACGTCACACTCGGCGCAAAGAGCTTTGACGTCGACGAAACCGGCGCGCTTGTCAAGGGCATCAAACGCCATCCGGACATCGGTGACCGTGTGGTGATCTATTCCGGTGCGACGATCCTCGGCGGAGAGACGCAGATCGGCAACGACTGCGTCATCGGCGGCAGCGTGTGGCTCACGCATTCGGTGGAGGCCGGGAAGATGGTCCTTGCCCGCGCAACCGTCACCGACGCGCCGTTGAAAAAAGACATCATGCACGTTTCGGTTTCCGATTACGCCATGCTGTAACGATCGATCACAGAAGCACGGTCAGCTTCCGCTCGGCCGTGCTTTTTGCATTGCTTCGCGCTTGCATTTGTGATAATATCAGTACAGCGTGATGCGAAAAGGAGAATCGTATGGTGATTCTGATTACAGGCGCGTCGCACACCGGAAAAACCTTTCTGGCGCAGCGGCTGCTTGAAAAAATGCATATTCCGTATCTAAGCGAGGATCACCTCAAGATGGGGCTGATCCGCAGCGGACAAACGTGCCTCACACCGGAGGACGACGAAAAGCTCACGGCGTATCTCTGGCCGATCGTGCGCGTGATCATCAAAACGGCGATCGAAAACCGGCAAAGCCTGATCGTGGAGGGCTGCTATGTCCCGTTCGACTGGCGCAAAGACTTCGATGAGCAGACTCAAAAGTCGATCCGCTTCATCTGTCTTGCCATGACGGACGCATATATCGACGCGCATTTCGACAAAATCAAGGCAAACGCCTCCGCGATTGAGCAGCGGCTCGACGACACGTACTGTACAATCGACCGCGTGAAAGCGGAAAACCGCGCCTATATCGAGGGCTTCGAAAGAGCGGGCGAGCCGGTAACGTGCATCGGTGTGGATTTTACAGCGACGATACGGGCGATTTCGGAAAAGGAAGGGGAAGGGATATGGCAAATCTGATCGTGGTATGCGGACCGCAGGCGGTCGGTAAGATGACGGTAGCGGAAGCGCTGCGTGACAAGCTAAAATACAACATGATGATGAATCACGACAGCATTGAGCTTTCCGATCGCATCTTCGGCTTCGGCACGCCCGCGCAGAGAGAATTGAACGGCGCGATCCGCGAAGAGGTGTTTGCGCTTGCGGTAAAGCATGATGTGGATCTGATCTTTACGTTCGTTTGCGCGTTTGACATGCCGGAGGATGTGGCGTATCTCAAAAAGCTTGAAGAGCTGTTCACGCAAAACGACGGCAAATTCTTTTTTGTAGAGCTTTCCGCAACACTCGAACGGCGGCTGGAACGCAACGAGACGCCGCACCGGATGGAGTGCAAGGCGTCGAAACGAAACGTGGAGTGGAGTCGCATAGATATTTTGAACACCGCACAGCGGTACAAGCTAAACACGGACGAAGGCGAAACGCTTTTTGTACATCACCTGAAAATCGATAATACCGATCTTTCCCCGGAAGCCGTCGCGGATCGCGTGATCGAAGCATTTCATTTGACCCCAAACGACAAGCCCAAACAGGAATTCCGTTTCGGAGCATAAACAGGAGGACGCCATGATCGTTTTGAATGTCACATACAAATGCAAGTCGGGGTGCAGGGACGCGTTTTTGAGCAGAATCCGCGAGAGGGGGATCGACGCCGCGTGCCGCGCGGAGGACGGGAATCTCCGGTATGACTATTTCATCCCGGCCGACGGCAGCGACGATCTGCTGCTGCTGGAAAAATGGCGGGACGCCGAGGCGCTGGCTGCGCACGGCACACAGCCGCATATGGCGGCTTTGAAAGCGCTGAAGCAGCAGTATGTGCTCGACACGCAGATCGAGCGCTTTGAATCATAACGTTTGCACGACAAAAAACGCACCGCAGGGAATCTGCGGTACGCTGTCTTTTTGGGATTATTCCGAAACAGGCTCGTCAAGCGGCGCGAGCTTCTTGCGGTAGAGCCGCTTGAACAGCAGGGACGCAACGATCAGCGTGGTAAATTCGGAGATCGGGAACGCCCACCAGATGCCGTCGATGTCCTTGGTGATCCATGCGAGCAGTGCGGCGACCGGCAGCAGCACGATCAGCTGACGCTGCAAGCTTATGATCGCGCCGTAGAGACTTGTATCGGTCGCGCCGAACGCGGTGTTGAAGGAGATGCCCGCGGCGGCCAGCACGAAGCCGACCGAGATGATGCGGAGCGCGCGGTCTGCAACGGCACGCATCTCGGGCGATACATCGAAGAGATGCATCAGCGGGTCGGCAAAGAACTGGAACAGGAGCGTTCCGAACAGCATAAACACGCAGCAGTAAATCAGCAGCATCTTGAACGCACGCATAAAGCGCTTACGGTTTCTTGCGCCGAAGTTGTAGCCGAGCACGCTCATCGCCGCGTTGGACAGGCCGAACACCGGCATAAAGATGATGGATTGCAGCCTGAAATACGTGCCGAACGCGCCGATATAGAGGTTTGTAAAATCGCCGTTCGGATCGCGCGTGGCGAGATGATAATCGCCGAGTGCTTTCAGGATCGTATTCATGCCGAACATCATCACCGTTCCGACCGCCTGCATCAGAATGGACGGCAATCCCACGCGATAGATCTCATGCACGGTCTGCTTGTTGAGCTTGTAATCCTTCCAGCGGATCGAAACCTCGTGCTTTGTACCGAACAGCAGGATCACCGCAAGCAGCATCGAAGCGAACTGTCCGATAACCGTTGCGATCGCTGCGCCCTTCACGCCCATCGCAGGCACGATCCAAAAGCCGAGCACAAACACGCGGTCCAGCACAATATTGACGATCGCGCCGGTCAGCTGCATCAACATGGCGTAGATGGTCCGGCCCTGCGCGGTCATGATGCGCTCGATGCCGCAGGACAGGAACACGCCGATGCACAGCGAAAGGCAGATCGTCATGTAATGGTTTCCCATGAGCTGCACGATCGGATCGGCGCTCTGCCAGCGCATATACAGCCCGGACAGCGTCAGACCGATTACGGTGAATACGGCGGCGGACAGGACAAGGATGACCAGCCCGTTGCCTGCCGCGCGGTTTGCGTCCTCAAAGCGCTTTGCGCCGAGACGGCGCGAAATCAACGAATTGATGCCGACCGATGTACCGACCGCGACCGAGATCAGAAGCATCTGTAAAGGGTTTACAATGGTCAGAGCGGCGATCGCCTTGTCGCCTACGTGGCCGATCACGTCCGGATGGAAGTAGTCGCCGAGGATGCGCTGCAACGCTTCTGCACCGAGAGAATCCATGCGAGAGACGAACACGCTGTCCACAATGTTGTACAGCGCCTGCACGAGCATGGAAACGATGATGGGCCAGCCCATCGAAAGGAGCAGGCGGCCTTCCGGCGCCGTTCCCATTTTGTTTTGTCTTTGATTGCGTTCCATAACAGAACCATTATACGGACAAGCGCAGGGGAATGCAAGCACTTTTTGTCCGGAAACGGGCGCTTGCGCAGATTCAGCGGAATGTGATCTCGTATTGTTCGCCTGCGGCGTACGTGAGCGTCAGGACAAGCCCGTCGGGCAGCGTCAGCGTACCGGTATAACCGCGGGCCGTTTCGGTCAAAACCAGTTGATCGGCGAGCGCATCGGAATAGCCGTTCGCACGCAAAAACGGGCGAATAACGGCTTGCACGTCGTCCGGCCGCAGGTTTCCGAACAAAGCGCACGTCTCGGAAAACACGTCGCCGGTACGGCTGTCATACTGCACAGACAGACAATAGACCGTCCCATTGTCCGCGGTATAGAACGCCTGCGCACACCACAGCGCAAGCTTCGCGTCGGTGACGTCATTGTAGAAATCGCGCAGCGTCGCCGTATAACTGCTTTTGCGCAGAATCGCGCTCTTCGACTCGCCGGTCGGAAGCCTGTCGCCTGAGGCGTGCGCATCCAGTGTTTCCTGCCAGAGCGCTTTGAGATCGTCGAGGATTGCCGATTGATTCCGTTCGCCGGGCATGACCGCGCGTTCCGCGCCTTCGCGTTCGCATTGGCGGAACAGTCCGACGCGCGTTTTGAGAGACAGCGGCGCGCCGATGCTGTCTGCGCTGATGATGCTGACTACCTCGTATTCGGTGTCGTTATACAGGCTCGATTCAATGAGCCGGAAGATCAGACGGTTCAGCAGGACAAACAGAAACGCAACGGCAACCGTGCCGACGGTCAGCGCCACATATACGATGCGCGTGCGGGTTACGCGGTCGCGATTGGCAAAGAGGCGGATTTTTTTCATTGCGCGCCTCCTTTCTCGCGGACGAACAGCGGCACGTCAAACCAGACGAGCGTGCCTTTGCCCAGCTCGCTTTCGAAATGCAGCTTGCTTCCGTGCAGCTCGGCGATACGGTTGCCGATGGCAAGGCCGAGACCTGCGCCGTGCTGTGCGCGCGCACGCGATTTGTCGACCATAAAGAACGCTTCCGTGATGCGCGACAGCTCCTCCTCGGGAATGCCGATGCCCTCGTCCTGCACGGAGATGCGGTAGCGTCCGCTCATGCGGCGGCCGGTGAGCGTAATGACCTTGCCGGGCGAGCTTGCCTTGCGCGCATTGTCGATCAGGTTGGTGACAAGCGTCAGCAAGAGGTCCTTCTCATACAGAATGATCTGCTGTTCGATATCGAGGTTCAGCGTCAGCTCAGCCTTTTCAAGCATCGGTGTGACGACCGCCACGACATGCCCGAGTGCGCGGCGCGCATAACCGCGGATCAGCTTGAATTCGTCGCGGTCAAGCACGATGAGGTCCATGAGCTTTAAGGACATCGCTTCCAGACGCTTGCCCTCGGAGAAGATGAAGTTCGCAGCCATAAAGGCGTCCTCTTCATCGAGCTCAGTGCTGCGGAGCATGTCCGCATAGCCGATGATCGAGGTCATCGGGGTCTTCAGCTCATGCGAAAAGCTTGCGACAAAGTCCTTCTGCTGCTTCGCATTTTGCTCCAGCGCTTCGACCTTCTGCTCGATTGCGCCGGTCATCTCGTTGAACGCGACGGTCAGATCGCCGATCTCATCGAGCGTCGTGACGCGCGCGCGGCGCGAATAGTTGCCGCCGCCGATGATCGTAGTAAAACGCTGCAGACGGCGCAAAGGCTTCGTAATCAGGTAGGAGATCAGAAGCATGGCGGCGGTGGAAAGCGCGACGGTGATGATGTGCAGAAGCGTGACCGATTCGATCTGCTCATTTCTGAGACGCATCAGGTCGGTCGCGTCATAGCGCACGGAAAGGAAATAGTTCTGTCCGCCGATCGAGACGCAGCCCGCGGTATCCAGCAGCGTCCGTCCGTCGTCGGAGCGGATCAACCGGTAGGCGAAGCGCCGCACGCGCAGCTCCGAAAAACCGAGCGTTTCGGGAAACGCGTCGCTGCTTGCGGTCAGAAGAGAAAAATCGGTATCGTAGAGCGCGCAGGGCGATTCCACGCCCTGATTCGAGCCCGCCCGCCTGAGAATCTCCTCATACATGGCGGGCGAGGCGTTGTTGTAGTAGAGATAGATGCCGTACAGCTCCGCTTCGAGCGCGGAGGCAAGCGCTGAATAATCCGCAACGGCCGCCTGTACGCGAAAACGAAGCGCTGCCTGAAAGCTCTGCGCGATCAGGATTTGTCCCAACACGCCGAACAGCAACGCTACGATCAATACGGTGCAGATGCAGATTTTTAGCGCAAATCTCATGTTTCCTCTTCGGGAATGTCCAACCGGTAACCGATTTTATGGACCGTCTTGATGCGGTCCTGCCAGCCGAGCTTGCGGCGCAGACGCTGTACATGGCTGTCCAGCGTGCGCGTTTCGCCCACATAGTCCGTCTCCCATACGCGCTCGAACAGCGCTTCGCGGAACAGCGCGGTGTTGGGGTTCTGCGCAAACAGGACGAGCAGATCGAACTCCTTGCGCGTCAGCTCAATGTGCTGCCCGTTCTGGATCACATCGCGCGCGTCCAGATCGATCAGGATGTCATAACAGGAAATCAGGCCCTGCGTCTTATTATAGCGGCGCAGCACCACTTCGATGCGGGCAAGCAGCTCCACGATCTCAAACGGCTTTACAATATAGTCCTCGGCGCCGAGCTTCAAACCCTTCACACGGTCGTTGACGTCGCTTTTTGCCGTCAAAAAGATCACGGGAATGCCCATCGGGCGGATGAATGCCAAAAGATCATACCCGTCGAATTTCGGCAGCATGATGTCCAGCAGTACGAGATCAAAGGGGTTCTTTTCCAAAAGATCGGCAGCCTGCTGCCCGTCATAGGCGCAGGTGCAAACGTAACCCTGCCGCGTCAGGTTCATACGAATCAGGTTTGCGATCGGCTCTTCATCATCCACGATCAGGATCTTAATCATTTACCCTTCCTCCGATTCCTTTTTTCATGGAAGATTGTACCATACAAATTCGTCATAATTGTAACAGGAGTGTTTCAATCGCCGTTTTTTTTCTGCTTTTTGCGGAAAAAATGCCGTTTTTTGCGAACAACCGGCGCTTCTGTCGGCTCGCGGCGGACGGGAAACAGGTGCGTCACGCCCGCAAGCTCGAGCTGCATCAGCACGGCACAGGCAATCGGAAGCGCAAACATTCCGACGCCGCCGAACAGCTTGAGCCCCACGTACATGGCGATCAGCGTAATTAGCGGATGCATGCCCGTTCGATCGCCGACGATCTTCGGTTCGATGAACTGCCGCGCGACGACGATCACGAGATAGACGACAAAGAGGATGATGCCCTGCTGATAATTGCCGCGCAGAAGCGTGATGATCGACCACGGCAGCATGATCATCGAAGAGCCGAGGATGGGCAGGATATCGAAGATCGCAATGCCCAGCGCGATCAGCACAAAGTGCTTGACGCCGGCGCACAAAAGGCCTACGGTCAGCTCCAAAAACGTAATCAGAAAGATCAGCGAATATGCGCGGAGATACTGCCCGACCGTGGTGCACAGCGAGCGGAATGCTGCGGATGATTTTTGATACAGATCCTCCGACATGCGCGAGGTTACGGCACGGCGGATGTTGTCATAGTCGAGCGCGAAGAAGTAAGTCGCGACAATCGAGATGATGACATTGATCACAAACGCCGGCACGTTCGAGACGAGTCCCGTCACCACCGAGGTGGAAAACTGCACGACCTTCGGCTGCAGCGAAGAGATCAGCGTATCCTTCATGGAATACAGCCAGTTCATGAACGAGGTATCGGAATCGTGCATCAGCGCATCGATCTTTTCGAGCAGCGCGTTGACGTCTGGCACAAACCGCGTATTGAACCAGTCGACGGCCGAGGAAGCGGACAGATACAGCCAGCGCCCCGCGAGCATCAAAAGCCCCGCGATGACCAGATACGAGACCGTTACAAGCACCGCGGCGGTCAGCTTTTTGTTCAGGTGCGCCTTTCGGTGCAGCAGCGATACCAGCGGAAGGATCAGCGCGGAGATCAAAAGCGAGATCAGAAACGGCAGCAGCAGCGGAATTGCATACTTGAACAGCACATAGATGACCGCTGCCATCAGAACGGCGGTCGATAAAATGAGCAGGTAGCGTTTCATCGTCTCGTTTTTCATATGTGCAGTATAGCATAGAAGTGCTTGGCCGTCAAAGTATTTCGTTCGACAAAGTTTGGGTTGCAAGACGCACGCAATTTGCGTATAATGATAAACATGAGTTGGTATCATCATTCGAGAAATCCACGCTACAAAACGCCGTTCGGCGCGGTCAAAACAGGGGAGAAGGTCTCGATCCGCCTCGACGGCGATGCAGGCAGATCGCCGCAGCTTTTGGTTGATATGCCCGGCTGGCAGTTTTCCGTTCCGATGGAATGGGACGGCACATGCTATCGCGCGTCGTTTACAGCGCCGGACTATCCGTGCCGCATGGGGTACGGCTTCCGGCTTGACGACGGACGCTTTTTCGGCGGAGAGAGCGGCGAAGCGTATGATTCCTATTCGCCCGTGCTGTTCGGGCTGACCGTCTATGACGGCGCGTTTACGACGCCCGAATGGTTTCGGCATGCCGTATGCTATCAGATTTTTCCGGATCGCTTCCACTGCTCGGACCGCAAGCGGTTTTTGCAGGCGGCTGCAAACTATCGCGCCACGGGGCGGCCGATCTTTGTACACGACGACTGGAACGAGCAGCCCTACGACCGTCCGCACGGCGGCGCGAAGGACTATATTCCGGATGACTACTTCGGCGGCGATCTCAACGGTATCCGCGAAAAACTGCCGTATCTTCAGTCGCTGGGCGTCACCTGCGTCTATCTGAACCCGATTTTCGAGGCGCATTCCAATCACCGCTACAACACCGCGGATTATCGCAACGTCGATCCGCTGCTGGGCACGAATGAAGAGTTCGAAGCGCTCTGCGCCGCGGCAAAGGCGCACGGCATCCGCATCATCTTAGACGGCGTATTTTCACATACCGGCGACGACAGCATCTATTTTGATCGCTATCATCGATACGATACGCACGGCGCATGCGAGAGCAAGGATTCTCCGTACTATCCGTGGTATCGCTTCTATGAGTGGCCGACCAGATATGAGTGCTGGTGGAACTTCGAAACGCTGCCCAACGTGGAGGAGACCGAACCGCACTATACGGCGTTCATCCAGGGCGAGGACGGCGTTTTGGAAACATGGCTCAAGCGCGGCGCGTCCGGATGGCGGCTGGACGTAGCCGACGAGCTGCCGGATTCGTTCATCCGCGGCGTGCGCAAAACGATCAAGCGATACGATCCCGACGCGGTACTGCTCGGCGAGGTATGGGACAACTGCGCCACCAAATTCGGGCCGGAAGGCCGCCGCGGTTACGTGAACGGCGACGAGCTGGACGCAGCGATGAACTATCCGTTCCGCGATCCGACAATCGAGTTTCTCAATCGCCGCATCGACGGATTTGCGTATGCCGATGCGCTGAACATGCTGATCGCGGATTATCCCAAGCCGTTTCTCGACGCAAGCCTCAATCTGCTGGGCTCGCATGACACGGAGCGTATTCGTACGGCACTGTGCGGCATTCCCGACGCGCGTACGCTCACAAAGGAACAGCAGCGTGCTTACCATCCGGACGAAGCGACGCTCGCGCGCGCCAAGGCGCGTGTGCTTTGCGCGACTGCGCTGCAGATGGTTTTGCCCGGCGTGCCCTGCATCTTTGCAGGCGACGAGGTGGGCGTCACCGGCATGTGCGATCCGTTGAACCGTGTCACGTTCCCGTGGGGCGGCGGAGACACGGACCTGCGCGAAAAGATCCGCGCGCTGATCGCGGTGCATCAAACAAGTGAAGCGATCGGCTTCGGCGGTGTGCGCATTGCAGCGATCGGCCGTGACGTCGTCTGCGTCGTACGCGAATGCGAGACGGAAACGCTGCTGCTGCTGGTCAACGCAGGAGACAGGCCCTGCCGCGCCGTGCTCTATCCGGCGCTGTTCCGCGAAGGCCCGGATGCGCAAACGCCCGTCAAGCTTGCCGGCGTGTACAAAACCTTGGACGGCAAAACGGTCGCAGCGCGCAATTCGCTGACCTGCACCGTACCGCCGGTTTCTGCGATGATCCTGAAAAAACGGACAACGTCACCAAAATATCACAAATCGACGGTTGAAAAACGGATTGTGATACGATATACTACATCCATCGAAACAAAGGAGAAACAACTATGATCACCAAAGATATGAATATTCAGGATATCCTGAAAGTCGACGAGAACCTTGCGGGCATTTTGATTGCCAGCGGGATGCATTGCCTCGGCTGCGCCATGTCGCACTTCGAGAATCTTGAGCAGGCATGCGCGGTTCACGGCATTGACGCTGACGAGCTCTGCAACGCGCTGAACGACTATCTCGAGAACAAATAAGCATGCAAACATCGCCCTGCCGCAGTTGTGGCGGGGCATTTTTACGGTATGGCAAACATCATTCCGCTGACGTCCGTCGACCGTCCGGAGCTGGACGTCTATCTCCGATTGACCGAGGCGCAGATCCGAAACCGTCTCGAGCCGGAAAAAGGCGTGTTCATTGCAGAAAGTCCCAAGGTGATCCGCCTTGCTTTGGACGCGGGCTTTGAACCCGTCTCCTATCTGATGGAGGAAAAGCACATCGAAGGCGACGCAAAAGCGCTGCTCGCGCGCTGTCCGCTTGTTCCGGTCTATACGGGCGAACGGCAGCTTCTGCAATCCTTGACCGGCTATGCGCTGACCCGCGGCGTACTCTGCGCCATGCGAAGAAAGGCTCTGCCTGCGCCCGAAACGATCCTGAACGGCGCAAGGCGCATTGCGGTACTTGAGGGAATCACCGACGCGGGAAACCTGGGCGCGATCGTGCGCAGCGCCGCCGCACTGAACGTCGACGCAATCCTGATGACGCCGACCTGCTGTGACCCGTATAACCGCCGCGCGGTGCGCGTCAGCATGGGCACGATCTTTCAGATTCCGTGGACGGTGCTTCCGGATTGGCCGGAGGACGGCATACGGCTTCTGCACGATGCAGGCTTCACGGTTGCCGCAACGGCATTGACCGATGATTCCGTCTCGCTGGGCGATCCGAAACTCAAATCAATCGATCGCCTTGCGCTCGTGTTCGGCACCGAAGGCGACGGACTTGCCGTACACACCATCACTGCCTGCGATCTCACGATCAGGATTCCGATGGCGCACAACGTCGATTCGCTGAACGTTGCAGCAGCGTCCGCCGTGCTCTTTTGGGAACTGCGCAGCAGATGATCCAAAACCATCCGTACCAAAAGAGGCTTCCGCGAGGGAAGCCTCTTTCTTGGGTGAAACTTACAGCGGCTCAATCAGGCCGAAGTTGCCGTCTTTGCGCTTATAAAGAACATTGATTTCGTTTGTATCCACATTGCGGAATACATAGAAGGCATGACCGAGCAGCTCCAGCTGCAGCATGGCCTCCTCTTCGCTCATCGGCTTGACGGAGAACTGCTTCACACGCACGATCTGCGGGCCTTCGTCCTCTTCATCGTCCTCCTCAATGGGAAGATCACGGAACGCATCC
>CALFIV010000362.1 GCA_937877295.1 uncultured Clostridia bacterium | reverse complement strand
CGGCAGGAACATCCGCAGGCAGCTGGAAGTTGACTTTGTGGTCAACAGAGGGGATGAGCGGTATTATATCCAATCCGCATTATCTATTGATGATCCGGAGAAGAAGGAACAAGAGATCGCCTCGCTTATCCGAATACCCGACTCTTTCAAGAAAATTGTCGTTGTAAAAGACTTTATCAAACCGTGGCGGGATGAAAACGGCATCCAGTATGTGGGAATTGAGGATTTCCTTCTGGACGAGGGCCTTATTTCCCGCTGACAGCGACTCGTGAAAAAACTGCGGATGCCGCAAAAATTTCAGACGGCTCAAAGGCGGAAACGGAAGCATCAATAAAAAATGAGCGCATCGTACAGCGGCGCGCTCGTTTTCGAAAATCGGAGAGACGGCCCTGTCATGCGTGAAAACAAGAGGATGATCCCGGAGAAGATCAGCGGGCGGGTCGGACATGCTCTGACGCCGTTCTTGCAGGGCGGCGGGAAAAGAGATATAATCGGCTCAGAAACACCCATCCCGACCGGATGATCTCTTCAAGGAGCTGATGTGATATGACGATATACTCTGTGTATGACGATGCATTCCGCCCCTATGGCAAGGTGCTTGCCGGCTATGACACGGCGGCGCTTCAAAAGGCCATGCTCGCGATCGAACTGCCGGAGAGCGGCACGGCGTACAGGCCGGGGATCGAGAGCCTTGAGGCCTGCCCGATATTCCCGGAGCTGCGTGACCGCGCCTACGGCGGCATGCCCGTCCAGCTCGGCATGTGCTGGGGGCGCAATACGAGGCTCAACTGCCTCGAATACCACCGGGACAGTGAGATCAATATCGGCACGCACGATTTTATCCTGCTGCTGGCCAGGGTCGACGAGATCGAGGACGGTACGCTCGACACGGCAAGGGTGAAGGCGTTCCGCGTCCCGGCGGGCGTTCCGGTGGAGGTATATGCTACCACGCTGCATTACGCGCCCTGCCACACGGACGAGGCGGAGGGCTTTCGCGTCGCGGTGGCGCTGCCGCTGGGGACGAATACAGAAAAACCGGTGATCGCCGCAGGAAACGCGGAGGACAGGATGCTCCGCGCGCGCAACAAGTGGCTGCTCGCCCATCCGGATTCGAAGGAAGCAAGAAACGGCGCATGGGCCGGCCTGAGGGGCGAAAACATAGACATCGTAAAGAAGAACATATGACCGGCGCTGCCGCAGAATGATTTCAGCGGCAAAGCGTCGTTTAAACAGGATCGGCCGCCGACTGTGATTGCGCAGTCAGCGGCTGATCCTGTATTGTCATTAATAGTTTTTTCGTGCGTGACTTCCGTCAGCCGAGGAACCGCACAAGCTCGGAGACGTCCTTCCGGCGGGGCATGGCCGGCGCCTCGGCGGGGAAGCCCATCGCGATGAGCGCGGATACGCGCTCGTTTTCGGGAAGCCCGATCTGCGCGGCGATCTTCTCATCGTCGAAAATGCCCATGATGCAGGTGCCGACGCCCAGCGAGTGGGCGGCAAGGCAGAACGTCTGCGCCGAGACGCCCGCGTCGAAGACCTCCCACGTGCTGCCCTTGGAGGTGGTGGCGCTGCCGTCCTTCTCCATACCGGAGATGTTCGTGACGACGGACTGCACGGCAAGCGCGCTGCAGCGGGTGAGCGTCCGTGTGTTGTAATGGAATCCCAGAACGCACCCGTCGGCGATCCGCTCCATGACCTGCCGGTCCGTCACGATCGTATAGCGCGGCGTCTGGGTATTCTTCCAGCTGGGGGCAAACGACGCAAGGCGCACGATCTCCAGGATCGTCTCCCGGGGGAGGGGCGCGTCGGTGAAGCTGCGGACGCTCCGCCTGCCTTCGATACATTCCCTGATGTCCATGGCTGTTCTCCTGTTCTGAATTTAGTTGAGCGGCGGGAAGATGTCCAAAAGCTCCGAAATACGGGTGATCGTATAGTCGGGCTGGAGGATGATCTCCTGCGGTTCGTTCCTGATCGTATCGGGTTCGTCGATGCGGATCATCGCCGCAAAGCCGGCTTTTCTCGTGCCCTCGACGTCGCGGATCGGATTGTCGCCGACGTACGCGCACTGCTCGGGCTTTTTGCCGATCGCGCGGCAGGCAAGGAAATAGATTTCCGGATCGGGCTTGCGGAGGCGGACCTTGGAGGAAAGAATGACGGCTTTGAAATAGTGCGCCACGCCGTCGGCGATCATCCAGTCCGGGATCTCGGTTTCGGTGATCGTGTTGGCGATGATGCCGAGCGTATACCCGCGGCGGTCAAGCTCGATGATCGTGGACTTCACGTCGTCACGCGGGACGCGGCGGCCGTCGTGATCGCGCCACAGCCGCGTCAGCCTGCCCGCATGCGCGCAGACGCGTTCGGGATCGTAATCGGGCAGCAGGTGCTGACACCAAAGCTCCATCTCGCCCGCGTCGAGCAGCGTTTTCTTGACCTCGCTGCGGTACTTTTTCCAATTTGCCTCCAGTTTTTCGAAGAACACGTCGCGCGGTTCGGTCGCGCCGACCAGCTCCATCAGCTCGCGTTCGGCCGCGTCCGAGAATTCCTTGTCGGGAATCACGATGCGCAGGGTGTTGCCGACGTCAAAAAAGATCGTATCCGTCATTTGCTCCAACTCCTTTATTTCGATTTGAATGGTTTTTATGATTCTCTGTGCTGCCGCAAAATGTCCGGCAGCTCGCAGAGCTCGTCGATGGTTGCGTCCGGCTTCGGCGCGTCCGGTCCGGTAAAGCCGACGTCGCGATGCGCGATCGAGGGATTGCTGATGCGAACGACCAGCCCGAGGTTTGCGTTCCTTGCGCCGAGCACGTCCCGCGAGATCGTATCGCCCACATAACAGGTCTCCTGTGCCGTGACGCCCAGCTCGTTCAGCGCGAGCTCAAAGATGCGAGGATCGGGCTTGCGGTATCCCGCGGCGCTCGACATCACGATGCATTCCATGTATTGCGCAATGCCGTATTCGTTCAGTATGTGCGGTACGAGCGAGGTCGAGATGATGTTGGATACGATGCCCATCCGCAGGCCCATCGCGTGCAATTCTTCGATCGTTTCCTTCAGACGCGGCTTTCGCATCAGCGTCAGCCGGTCGTAATCGTAGAGGAAGCTCAGCTCCTCGGCGATCGGTGCAAGCCGCTGTTCGCCGATGTGAAACTCCCGAAGATAGTGCTCGTTCCAGATCTGCGCGGCCGGAAGCTCCCGCAGCAGGCGCTCGCTCAAATGCTTGTATGCCTCGCCGTTTTCGTGCAGAGAAACCGCAAGCGCCTCGGGCGTCGTGTCGAGCACGATCCCGTAGTCGGAAAGCCGCTCGAGAAGACGCGCCGCAAACCGCCGCATCGAGTCCGGCTTTTTGATGACCGAATGCAGCGTGCCGCCGAGATCGAACAAGACCGTCGAGATCATCGAGCCCCTCCGAAAAAAGCGAAATTTACGTAAACGTTTTCGTCGATTTTATTGTATCGCACCATACCGTGTTTGTCAATAACAAAAACGCATCTTTATCCGAATTTATCCGAATATAACCGCGGCTGCCGCGGTGTCCTTTCGGAAAGCCGCGGCTGTTTGCATAAAAATAAGTACATTCTCCACAGCATGCGCGAAAAGACGAAAAACCCGGAGCGCATAGCCGTTCGCCGGAGGCTGCTCAAGCGGCGGACCGCAGATTGTACGTTGACAAATGGCGTAAACGGTTGTACAATGAATTGTCTGAAAACGTTTGCATTGAATTTCAGCTCGAGTTTTACGGAGGTTCATATGGGAGTTGTGACCCTGAAAGACATTGCCAAAGTCGCTGGCGTTTCCTACGCCACGGTTTCCCGCGCGTTGTCCGGCAGTCCGGAAATAGGCGAGAGCACGCGAAAGCGCGTCGTGCGCATCTGCGAAGAGATGGGCTATACGCCGAACTCGGTCGCACGATCGATGGTTATGAAGCGGACAAACATCATCGGGCTCATCGTCACCAGCATCGACAATCCGTTTATGAGCGAGATGACGGTGCACCTCGAGATCTATGCGCGCAAATGCGGCTACAATCTCATGGTCTGCAATTCGTCGTACGATCTGGAACTCGAAAAGGAGGTCTTCTCCCTGCTGATGGGGCGCAAGGTCGACGGAATCATCATGATCCCGGTCGGCAACGAATCCTACGATTCGCTCAAAGCGCTGACCGCGCAGGTCCCCACCGTGTTCATCGGCGAAAACATGCTTGATCTGCCGGAAAACTACGTTTCGGTCGACAACACGACCGGCATGCAGCAGGCAACCGAATACCTCCATTCTCTGGGACACCGCGACATCCTGTATTTCGGCGCGCGCGACAACAGCATGACGCACAAGCTGCGTGTGGACGGCTACCTGAATGCGTGCAAAAAGCTCGGGATCGAGCCGCGCGTCATTCGCAACACAAACGCGCGCAGTTCGTTTCAGGTCGGGTATGCGCTTGCGAAAGAGCATTTTATGCAGCCGTATTCCGAGACGGCGATCCTGTGCGCGGCGGACACGCTGGCGATCGGCGTCATTCAGGCCGCGTACGAAAAAGGCATTCGCATCCCTGCGGATCTTTCTCTGATGGGATTTGACAATATCTCGTTCTCCGCGCTGCCGCCGATCGACCTCACCACGGTCAATCAGCCCAAGCAGGAGCTGGCGGTTTCGGCGATGGACATGCTTTTGAACCGCATCAAAAAACCCGACGCGCCACATACCAAGACGATCCTTTCCCCGTCGCTCGTGATCCGCAATTCCTGCCGCGCATTGGAAAACTGATTTTTTAAGGAGGAGCTATGTATCGTTACGAACTGCACCTGCACACCTCGGAGTCCAGTCACTGCGGACGCGTACCCGCGGCGGATCAGGTCAAAACCTATCGCGCGCTCGGCTATGCCGGCATCTGCGTAACCGATCATCTGCACAACACACAGATCGGACATTTTGACGTCCCGCACGATTGGAACGCGATCATCGACCGGTATCTTGCGGGCTATCGCGCGGCGAAAGCGGCGGGGGACGCGATGGGCCTTGACGTCATCTTCGGCGTCGAGCTGCGCTTTCCCGAAAACGACAGCGACTATCTGATCTACGGCATCGACGAGCAATGGCTCTACGGCCATCCGTGGATCACGGACATGAATCATCAGACCTTTTTCGACCGCTATCACGACGAGGTGCTCATCATTCACGCGCATCCGTACCGGTACAACGATGTGGTCTATTACGACTGCGTACACGGGCTTGAGATCATCAACTGCAATCCGCGGCACGACAGCCGCAATCCGCTGGCACTGAAGCTCGCGGAGGAGCATCCGCAGCTTTTCCGCACGGTCGGCAGCGACGCGCACCAGATCGGCGACGAAGGCCGCGCGGCGATCCTTGTCGACGAGCGCATCCGCGATTCGCATCGGTTGAAGGACGTGATCGCCGCGGGACGGTACAAAAACTGGTGCTGTCCCGAATTTGAACAGATCTTACGGGAAAGCGAGGCAAACCGGCATGTTTGACACCATGATCATTGGGCAGATCACGCTCGATCACAACATCGATTTCGACGGCCGCGAGGAGTTCATCAACGGCGGCGCGGTCACGTTCTCGGGGTATGCGGCGGCAGCCGTCGGCCATTCCGTGGCGGTTATGCCGAAGGGCAACACGCAGGTCATCGATCCCTGCAAGGTCTTTGCCGACAGCAAGGTCGAACGCATCTTTGCGGTCGAGTCCGAGACCTATACCGAAATGGAGAACACCTATTTCACCGCGGATCGCGAACGCCGCCGTAGCCTGAACACCAAGGGCATCGAGCCGTACCGGCCTTCGGAGCTTCCGGACGCCGAGGCAAGGATCTACCATCTTGGCGGGCTCGTGGCGGGCGATTTCTCCGGCGAATTCGTCAAAGCCTGCGCGGTGCGCGGCGACGTCGGGCTTGACGTGCAGGGCATGATGCGCTTCTGCAACGAAGACAAAACGCTTGAGCTTCGCGACTGGCCTCAAAAGCGTGAAATTCTGCCAATGATCCGCTATCTCAAGACCGACGCGGCGGAGGCCGAGATCCTCACCGGCACGGATGACCGCGAAAAGGCGGCGTTCCTGCTGTGCGAATGGGGCGCAAAGGAAGTGCTGATCACCCACAACACCGAAGCGATCGTCTGCGACGGAAAACAGATCTACCGCGCCAAGCTTTGCCCGAGAAACCTTTCCGGCCGTACCGGACGCGGCGACACGACCTTTGCCGGATATCTGTGCGAGCGTCTTACACACGACATCCCGACTGCGCTCGAATTTGCGGCTGCGCTCGTCTCGCTCAAGATGGAGACGCCCGGTCCGTTCAAGGGCACGCGGCAGGACGTGCTCGACTATATCGAACAATTCTATCTGTAATTCCCCAAAACAAACAGGGGCTGTTAAAAAAGTCTGTCATTCTGAGCCATGGCGACGCGCGATAATACGCGCGACGGCGCTTATGTAACGAAGCGGAGAAAAGGCGAAGAATCTCTGAACGTAAGATACAAATGCCGAAAAACAAGGCTTTTCGCG
>CALFIV010000361.1 GCA_937877295.1 uncultured Clostridia bacterium | reverse complement strand
ACATGCCGCCGACCAAGTACATGACCGGCAACATCTTCCGCGGGCACATTCAGGATGCGCTGTTCAACATGGTCACGATTCTGACCAACCAGAAGCTGCATCTGTTGGGTATGATGACCGAGGCGATCCACACGCCGTTTATGTCGGATCGCGCGCTGTCCATCGAAAACGCGCAGTACATTTTCAGGACGATGAAGGATTTAGGCTCCGAACTGACCTTCAAGGAGGGCGGCATCATCCGCACCCGCGCGAACGAAGTGCTGACAAAGGCGACGGCGCTTTTGAAGGAGATCGAAACGCTGGGCCTGTTCACCACGCTCGAGAAGGGCATCTTCGCGGACGTCAAGCGGCCGAAGGACGGGGGCAAGGGCCTGAACGGCGTCGTTGTCAAGGATGACGCGTACTTCAATCCGTTTATCGAAGTCATGAAAGGCAAGGTGGCGAACGAATGAGCAGCGGACTGTATAACACCCACAAGATCGACTTCGACACCACGCTGGACCTCACGCATCTGAAGCCCTACGGTGATACGATGAACGACGGCAAGGTGCAGCTCAGCTTTACGCTGCCCGTCAAGGACGACGAGCGCGGCGTGGAAGCGGCGCGTCAGATCGCAAAGAAGATGGGCCTTGAGGAGCCGAACGTCGCGCATCATGCTCCGCTCGACAAGGAATTTACGTTCTACGTCGTCTACGGCAGCTGCGTGCATTCCGTCAACTACGAGGATATCCATGTCATCACCGTCGAATCCGACGTCATGAGCATGGAGGAGACCAACGATTACATCCGCGAGCACATCGGCCGCAAGGTCGTCATGGTCGGCGCGTCCACCGGCACGGATGCGCATACGGTCGGTATCGACGCGATCATGAACCGCAAGGGCTTTGCGGGGCATTACGGCGTGGAGCGCTACGAAATGATCGAGGCGTACAACCTCGGTTCGCAAGTACCCAACGAGGACTTCATCAAGAAGGCGCTCGAGGTCAATGCCGACGCGCTGCTCGTTTCGCAGACGGTCACGCAAAAGGACATTCACATCCAGAATCTCACAAACCTGATCGAGCTTCTGGAGGCCGAAGGCCTCAGAGACCGGTTTGTGGTTGTGTGCGGCGGTCCGCGCATCACCCATGAGCTTGCGAAGGAGCTCGGCTTTGACGCCGGCTTCGGCGCAGGCACGTACGGCGACGACGTGGCGAGCTTTGTCGTCACCGAAATGGTCAAACGCGGCATGAAGTGATTCGTGTCCCAAAGATATATCAAAAGGAGGAACTTTCAATGGCAAAGAAACCGGTACTCACTGCCGAACAGGCAGCGAAATTGATCCCCGACGGCGCTGTCGTTATGTGCGGCGGATTCTTGGGCTGCGGCCAGGCGCTCGCCATCGTCAAGGAGCTTGTCAAGCTCGGCACGAAGGACTTGACGCTGATCGCCAACGATATGGGCCGCGCAGTCGGTCCGATGGGCGAAGAATTCTTCGGCATTGCCGAGCTCATTCACAATCATCAGGTCAAGCGCGTAATCGCAACGCACGTCGGCATGACGCCCGAAGTCGGCCAGCAGATGAACGAGGGAACGCTCGAGGTCAACCTGATCCCGCAGGGCTCGATGGCGGAATGCATCCGCGCAGGCGGCGCAGGCTTGGGCGGTGTGCTCACGCCGGTCGGCGTCGATACCCTGATCGAAGAAAGCCCGCTTTGCATGGGTAAGCAGGAAATCGACGGCAAGCAGTACCTGCTGATGAAGCCGATCCGTGCAGACTTCGCGCTGCTCGGTACGTACAAGTGCGACGAAGCCGGCAACTGCTGGTATAAGGGCACGATGCGCAACTTCAACACCGTCATGGCGACGGCGGCGGACACGGTCATCGCCGAGTGCGAATACCTCGTTCCGGTAGGCGAGATCGAACCCGAAAACATCCACACCTACGGCATGTGCGTGGACTACATCGTGGAAGGAGACAAAAAATAATGGATAAGTCTGAAATCAAAGCCTTTATCGCCAAGCGCTGCGCAAAAGAGCTGAAGGACGGCGACGTCGTCAACCTCGGCATCGGTCTTCCGACCATGATCCCGGGATTCCTTCCCGAAGGCGTAGACCTTGTCATCCATGCGGAGCTCGGTATCGTCGGCGCAGGCGCAACGCCCAAAGAGGGCGACGCGAACTTCGATCCGTATCATGTCGTCGACGCGGGCGGCAACGTCGCTTCCGTAGCGTTCGGCGGCGGCTTCATCGATTCCGCAACGAACTTCGGTTTGATCCGCGGCGGTCATGTCGACGCGTGCTTCCTCGGCGCGCTCGAAGTTGATGCGGAGGGCAACCTCGCGAACTGGATCATTCCCGGAAAGAGAATGCCCGGCATGGGCGGCGCAATGGATCTGTGCGTCGGCGCGCGCAACTGCATCGTCTGCATGGAGCACACCGCGAAGGGCAATCCCAAGATCCTTGAAAAGTGCCGTCTGCCGCTGACCGCATCGCACTGCGTGAAGAAGATCATCACCGAAATGTGCGTACTCGAGGTCACCGAAAACGGTCTTCTCATGACCGAAATCAACCCCGAATTCACCGTCGACGACGTCAAGGCGGCAACCGCCGCGCCGATCACGGTTGCGGAGAACCTCAAGAGCATGATCGACTGATCAATTGCATGATAAAAGCCCGATCGTATGGTCGGGCTTTTTGTATGATATGATCCTATTCTCGAGAAAACTCGATTTCATTGCGTCCGTTCGGAACGACTCGGACGTTTCCCGTTTCCTTGAATCCCATTCTGCGGTACAGACGCGCTGCATCCGTGTTATTTTCCAGAATCCAGAGCGTCGGAGTGCCGCAACACTGACGAACGGCAAATTGCAGCAGCTTGATGCCGTATCCACGGTTCTGTCTGTCCGGAAGTACGTACAGGTCCTCAATCAGGTTGCCGGTCACGGAAACGATGCCGACCGGATCGGGATTCGTGAGAAGGTAGAACCTGCTGCCGTTCTCCATCTTTTTGCACAGATATGTGCGCTGACGTTCCGGCGTATGCGCCGCGATAAATTCGGGCGTGCAGAACGAACGGTGCGACGCCTGCCACGATATGGAATGCACCGTCGCCGCCTGCAAGACGGTTGTATGATTGACCTCTGTGATCATAAAACCCTCTGTTTTGCGATGTAAGCAGCAGGGAAGCAGCTTATTCCGTTCGATGCGGTAGTATTTGAAATCGCCCTCGGTTTTGATCAGCCGGAAGCCGACTTTCTCCAGAACGTGCTGACTGCGTGTGTTCGAAAGGATCGCGTCGGCATACAGCACGGGAATATCCAGTGTGTGGAATACGTAGTCGATCGCCAGCCGTTCCGCCTGCGTGCCGAAGCCGCGGTCCTTGTATGCGGCGTTTTTCATGGTGATCCCGAGGGTTGCCGAAACGTGCGGTTCGATGTTTTTGAGAATCAGCTCGCCTACCGGTTCGCCGCCTGCCATAATCGCAAAGAAGATCCGCTTGCGGTCGATCTGCCGCTGAATATAGCGGTCTGCGGTCTCTTTGTCATACACGTACGGCGTGTATTTGCTCTTGTCCGTATAGAGATCCGGATCGTTCTGATAGTCCTTCGCATATGCGTGGTACAGGTCCGCCGTCATGGGCACGAGCGTGACGGTCTCGTTCATGCGACGCCCTCCTTCGGATCGTTGCGCTTATCCCGCTGTGCAAGGATGACGCCCGCGGTGATCAGCACCGCGCCGAGAATGCCCATCCAGGAGATCGGTTCATTGAGCAGCAGCCATCCCACGATCAGCGTGACAAACGGCGAGGCATAAAGATAGTTGTTCGTTACTACCACGCCGAGCCGACGGAATGCGATATTCCAGATCGCAAAGCAGACTGCGTTGCCCAAGATCCCGAGAAACAGCCACGAAAGCAGCGCTTTGGACTGCGTGAACAGCGGCGCGAGGTTGGGCATGCCGTCTATCGCGAGCATCATCGGCACGGAGGTCACAAACGCCCAGAACATCACGCGCCGCGTCACAAGGAAGTCGTCCATGGTTTCGGTGTAGCGCTTGATGAGAACCGAATAGACTGCCCAAGAAATGCCCGCGGCAAGGGCTAAAAGATCGCCCGCGGGGCTCAGATGAAACCGGAGGCTGCCGTTTAAGACGACCAGCACCACGCCGACGATCGCAAGAAGCGAACCGAACAGCAAGAACTTCCCGAGCCGCTCGTTGCCGCGGCTGAAGATAGCGGCGAGGACCGCCGTAAAGATCGGACTGAGACAGACAATGATGCTGACGTTTGCCGCGTAGGTCAGATTGAGCGCGGTGTTTTGCAAAAAGAAATAGACGCTGCCGCCGAACAACCCGATCAGGACAAAGATCAGTTCGTCTTTGACGGGCAGCTTTTGAAACTTCGGACGCATCAAAAGCAGCGCGACGTATGCAAGTGCCATGCGGATCGGCGTGATCTGCAAGGGCGTGAACCCTGCGTTCAGCAGATTTTTGGTCAGCACATAGCAGCTGCCCCATACAATGACGGAAAACAGCGCATAGACATGCCCGAGGATTTTTTTGTTGCGTTCCACACCGAACCTCCCGGAAAAACCATCCGCCCGCTATTATAACACAGCGCGCGAAACCGCACAATCGAAATCTGAAAAAGCGGAAATATACAGGAATAAACCTTGCGAAACGGACTGCGAGGTATTATAATTATTTTAAGTATCTATGGCCTCTCGGAAAGGAGAATTCCATGACGCAGATCCGGTTGGAAAAGAAAGGGCAGATCGCCGTTGCGGCGATTGATCGCCCGAAAGCGCTGAATGCTTTGAACTCCGCAGTGCTCGACGAGTTGAACGAACTGCTCGACGCGGTGCGCCGGGATGCAGAGATCCGTGTACTGATCCTCACAGGCAGCGGTGAAAAGGCGTTTGTCGCAGGCGCGGACATCGGCGAAATGTGTTCGCTCACAAAGGCGGAGGGTCAGGCGTTCGGTAAGAAGGGCAACGACGTCTTCCGCAGGCTCGAATGCTTGCCGATCCCGACGATTGCGGCGGTCAACGGCTATGCGCTCGGCGGCGGGTGTGAGCTTTCGATGGCGTGCGACATCCGTATCTGTTCCGATACCGCGGTGTTCGGACAGCCGGAAACCGGGCTTGGCATCACACCGGGCTTCGGCGGCACGCAGAGATTGGCGCGTCTGATCGGACCGGGCATGGCAAAACAGCTCATCTATTCGGCAAAGAACATCAAAGCCGACGAAGCGCTGCGCATCGGACTGGTCAACGCCGTTTATCCCGCGGAGGAATTGATGGGCGCTGCGGAAAAGCTCGCCGAGACGATCGCAAGGAACGCGCCGATAGCGGTGCGCGCCTGCAAAACAGCGATCAACGAAGGCCTTGCGCTTCCGATAGACGAAGCGATCGTTCTCGAAGAAACGCTGTTCGGCAGCTGCTTTGAGACGGAAGACCAGAGAGAGGGCATGGGCGCATTCCTGGAGAAGCGCAGACATGAGCCCTATCAGAACCGGTAAACACGGGCAAGACCCGATCACATCTACAAAATCAGGAGGAACAAACATGAAAGTTGCAATTTTCGGCGCAGGAACGATGGGCAGCGGTATCGCACAGGTCTTTGCGGGTCACGGTCATACGGCTCTGCTGTATGCCACCAGCGTGGAGAGCGCGCAGCGGCACAAGGATAAGCTCGCGGCTTCGCTCAACAAGCGCGTTGCAAAGGGCAAGATGACGCAGGAAGCGGCAGACGATCTGTTGAGCCGCATCGTCGTGGACGAAGTCGCGGCGGCAGCCGATGCGGATCTCGTCATCGAGTGCGTTGCGGAGAACATGGCGGTCAAGAAGGAGCTGCTTGCGCGTCTTGACACGCTCTGCAAGGAGGAGACCGTCTTTGCGACCAACACGTCTTCGCTGTCGATCACCGAAATGGCAAAGGGCCTCATGCATCCGATGGTGGGTATGCACTTCTTCAATCCCGTTCCGGTCATGAAGCTTGTCGAAGTCATCTCCGGCGCAAATACGCCCGCAGAGCTCGTCGAGTGGACGAAGAATCTGTGCATCGAGATCGGCAAGACCCCGGTCGTCGTCAACGAAGCGCCGGG
>CALFIV010000360.1 GCA_937877295.1 uncultured Clostridia bacterium | reverse complement strand
CTAATACAATGCTTTCATCGTGAAATTGTCCGGAACATGTTTGCAGCGTCTTCGGAAACAGCATCAGCTCGATCGAACCGGCGTGTCCTTCCAGCACGCCAAGGCCGAGCAGACCGTTTCCGCTCTTGGTCGGCCGCTGTTTGCATGAAGAAAGCATGCCGCCGACCGATACCTGCATATCATCTTTAATCTCACCCGTTCCGTCTGCTTCCGTAAGATCAAGTACGCGATACGGTTGTTTGCTCAAAACAGCATCATATGCGTCCAGCGGATGACCTGACAAATACAAACCTGTCGCTTCGCGTTCCTTGGCGAGCAAAACCGTATGATTCAATTCGGTTAACTGCGGTATATGCAATGTCGATTCTTCAAACGCTTCCTTTCCGCCATCCAGATCGAACAGCGAAAGCTGTCCAGATTCACGCGTTCTTTGTGAACGCTGCGCTGCATCCAGCGCTTGTGCATACACCGCGAGCAGACTGTTTCTGGTATACCCCATGCTGTCAAAGCCGCCTGCGCAGATCAGGCCTTCCAACATTCGCTTGTTCAGTCCGTGCGTACGGTTAACAAAGTCTTCGAAATTCTTGAATGGACCATTGAGCGTTCTGTCGCGCACGACGTCTCGCATGACGTTCTCGGATACATTCCGTACCGAAGAAAGTCCGAAGCGAATGCTGTTATTTTCGACATTGAAAAGCGCCATGGAGCGATTGACGTCCGGCGGTAGGATCTTGATGCCCGCTCTTCTTGCATCATAAACATAAGCAGACACGCTGTCGGTATTCTGCCGGTATCCGTTGATCGTCGCTGCAAACAGCTCCGTCGGGTAATAGTGCTTGAGGTATGCCGTCCGATATGCTACGACTGCGTAACATGCTGCATGGGCTTTGTTGAACGCATATGACGCAAAATCCATCATCTCATCGAAGATGTGATTTGCGACATCCTCAGGCACGCCGCGTTTGATTGCGCCGTCGACGCCGTCTGTACCGTAAACAAAAAATGTGCGTTCCTTTGCCATGACGTCATGCTTCTTTTTGGACATAGCGCGGCGAACAAGATCGCTTCTTCCATAGCTATACCCTGCCAGCGTCCGCACGATTTCCATAACTTGTTCCTGATAAACCATACAGCCGTAGGTAGTTTTCAGGATCGGTTCCATCAGAGGATGCGCGTACACGATATTACCCTCATGCTTGCCGCGAATGTACCGCGGAATCTGCTCCATCGGACCGGGACGGTACAGTGAAATACCTGCAATCAGGTCTTCAAAGCAGTCGGGACGCAGTTGCATCATGAACTGACGCATGCCGCCGGATTCGAGTTGGAATACAGCGTCTGTATCACCCGACGCGATCATGTTCCAAACCTCAGGATCTTCAAAATCGTTTTTTGAAAAATCAGGAACGGGCTTTCCTTCCTGGCGTATAAAATCCAAAGCGTCCCGAATGATCGTTAACGTTCTCAAGCCGAGAAAATCCATTTTCAGAAGGCCGAGCTCTTCCAGCGTAGTCATTGGAAACTGCGTCGTTAAAGCGCCGTCGTTGCTCGTCAGCGGTACTACCGTCGCAAGCGGAACGCCGGATATCACGACGCCTGCTGCATGCGTTGAACTGTGCCGCGGAAGGCCTTCGAGCTTCATGGAAAGATCCAGAACCTTCCGCATGGTTTCATCGCTGTCGTACAGTGCTTTTAACTCAGCGTTCATCTGGATCGCATCATGCAGCGTGATCTTCAGCACACTCGGAATCAGTTTTGCCAGACGGTCGGCGTCTGCATACGGGACGCGCAATACTCGCGCAACATCGCGAACAACTGCCCGCGCTGCCATTGTTCCGAAAGTGATGATCTGCGCAACATGTCCTTCACCGTACTTTTCACTGACATAGTCGATGACCTCCTGCCGTCTTTCATAGCAGAAGTCGACGTCAAAGTCCGGCATGGAGACGCGTTCCGGATTGAGAAAACGTTCGAAAAGGAGATTGTATTTCAACGGATCAACATCGGTAATATCGAGGAAATATGCCGCAAGCGAAGCAGCACCGCTTCCGCGACCCGGACCGACCATGATGCCGTGTGTCTTTGCGTAATGAATGAAGTCCCAAACGATCAGATAATAGTCGACGAAGCCCATCCGTTCGACGACCGACAGTTCGTATTCCAATCGATCCAAAGCGGTTTGGTCGGCGTTCGGCATTTTTCTCTGCATGCCTTCGTTGCAGAGTTTCCGCAGGTATTGATCATTGTTCATACCGTCCGGCGCAGTAAAGTGCGGCAAGCGGCGAACGCCAAACTCGATGGTTACATCGCATTTATCGGCGATTTCGTTGGTACAGTCAAGCGCATCCGTATCATCAGGGAGCATTGCAAGCATTTCATCATAGGACTTGCAATAGAACTCCTCCGCCTCCATGCGCATACGGTCCGGTTCATCGACAAAGCGCTGCGTCTGAATACAAAGCAAAACATCCTGCGCTTCCGCATCCTCTTTCTTGACATAATGAATGTCGTTGGTCGCAACGGTCTTGACGCCGAGATCCTTTGCTAACCTGCGCAGTTTCGGAAGAACCTGCTGCTGTTCAGCTATCCCGTGATTCTGCAGCTCGATATAAAAATCTTCACCGAATACGCGATGCAAACGCTTTGCAATCTCATACGCGCGCTCGTCTTCTCCACGCAAAAAAGATTGCGGAATATCTCCGGCAAGACATGCGGACAGACAGATCAAACCCTCATGATGCGCTTCCAAAAGGTCATAATCAATGCGGGGCTTATAATAGAATCCGTGTACAAACGCCTCAGACGACAGATACATGAGATTCTGATAACCGGTTTGGTTTTTTGCAAGCAGAATCAGATGTGCATAATCGCGTTCACGCGCATCCGTCGCATCATATGCGCCTTTTGAAACATATGCTTCCATGCCGAGAATCGGCTTGATCCCCTCCGACTTGCAGGCACGGTAAAAATCGATCACGCCGTACATCACACCATGATCCGTGATTGCAATTGCGCTTTGTCCAAGTTCTTTGGCGCGCTTAACAAGCTCCGGAATGCGTGATGCGCCGTCAAGCAAACTGTATTGGGTATGCACATGCAGATGAACAAACGGTTTCATATGGACCTCAATCTATATTATAACAAATATATCATAACATATTGAGGTCTGAAACGCAAGAAGAGCAAGCCATGCGGCTTGCCCTGCTTTAAAACATATTTTATTCGGAAAGAATCTCCGATACCAGATCATCCATCGTATAGAGACCAGGCAAATGATGCAGTAGGAAGTCCGCCGCACGGATCGCGCCGTTTGCAAAGACGCGTTTGGACGACGCGCGATGCAGGATTGCGATTTCCTCGTCTTCACCTAAGAAACGAACCTCATGTTCACCGACGACAGTACCGCCCCGAATGCTGTGGAAGCCAATCTCTTCCGGCGTGCGCCTACGATTCTTTTCCGAACGGCCGTACATATAAGGATGATTTTTTCCGTCAGCCGAACGGATCGCTTCGCCGAGCATCAACGCCGTTCCGCTCGGAGCGTCGATCTTGAGATTGTGATGCGCTTCGATGATTTCAACATCGAATGCGTCGCCAAGCATGCGACGCGTATCGCTCACTAACCTGCGCATTAAATTGATTCCGAGCGACATATTGCCGGAACGAAAAACAGGAATCGTCCTTGCGGAGGTATTGATTTTCTCGATCAAATCATCCGAAAGCGCCGTCGTACAAATCACGATCGGAATGTGACGTTCCACGCAGTATTCAAGGATTTGTTCCGTTGCTGCCGGCACAGAAAAATCGATGACTACGTCCGGAATGACATCGATCGCATCCGCAGACCGAAACACGGGAAACGGAAACGATTCCTCACAGTACGGATCGACGCCTCCCGTGATTTCCCATTCTGCTCCAAAGGTCTTGAAAGATACGAGCAAAGCGTGTCCCATCTGCCCGCCGACGCCGTTGATCAAAACTTTTTTCACGCCGGACCTCACAGCATTCCGTTTTCTCTGAGCGTCGTTTCCATCAGCTCATAATGTTCCAGCGACGGTTTTACGAGCGGTAAACGCACCTCGGAATCGCAAAGCTTTAAGAGCGACATCATGGTTTTGATCGGAATCGGATTGACTTCACAGAACGCAGCCTGCTGCAGCGGAAGCAATGCAAGCTGTAAACGCTTGGCTTCCTGTACGTCGCCGTCGAAATAGGCTTTGCACATCAGATGCATCACTTCCGGAATGATATTCGCAACCGTCGATATAACGCCTTTTCCGCCGACCGAAAGAATCGGAACAACGTGGTCGTCGTTGCCGGAATAGATATCACACTCCGGGCATAGCGCGGCAAGCTTAACGATTTGTTCGATATTCCCGCTTGCTTCCTTGATACCTACAATGTTTTCGCAGGATTTCACAAGCTTGTTGACCGTTTCCGGAAGGAGATTGAGACCGGTTCTGGACGGAACATTGTACATGATGATCGGCAGACGCACCTGCTCTGCAATCGAGCTGTAATGCGCAAGCAGCCCCTCCTGCGTTGTTTTATTGTAGAACGGCGTCACAATCAACAATCCGTCTGCGCCGACCGCTTCAGCGAAGCGGCTCTTGTGAATGGCGTCCTCGGTATTGTTGCTGCCTGTTCCGACTATGACAGGAATCCGGTTTGAAACGCGCTCGACGATGAACCGGATGACCTCCTCCCGTTCATCTGAAGTCAGTGTCGCCGCTTCACCCGTTGTACCGAGCGCAACGATTGCGTCTGTTCCGGAAGCGATCTGCAGCTCAACAAGATTCGTCAAGGATTGATAATCGACTGCTCCGTCGTGAAACGGCGTAATCAATGCAACTGCTGAACCGGTAAAAATACTCATAGCCCCTCCTCAATGTTTCATCAGTTCTTGTAATATTTGTACGGCGTTCGTCGCCGCGCCTTTTCGAATATTGTCTGCAACGCACCAGAAATTCAGGCCATTTTCCACTGATTCATCCCGACGAATGCGGCCTACATAGACCGGGTCTGTTCCTGCAGCGTGAATCGGCATCGGATAGAGCAGATGATCGGGATCGTCCTGTACGATTACGCCGTTTTCTGATTCGAGCAGGGCGCGAATATCGGATAGCGCAAACGGACGTTCCAATTCGACATTGATACTCTCGCTGTGACCGTGATACACAGGTACGCGCACGCATGTTGCAGTAACGCGCAGATCCGGACGGTTCAAAATCTTTCGCGTTTCGTCGATCATTTTTTGTTCTTCCTTAGTGTATCCGGACGGCAGAAACACGTCGATATGCGGGATGCAGTTTCCTGCGATCGGATACGGGAACTTCTTTGGAAGCGCACCGCACAAACCATCTTCCAGATCTTGATACCCGCGCTGTCCAGCGCCGGAAACCGCCTGATACGTGGAATAGACGATCCGCTTGATACCGTATACCCGATCAAGCGCTTTCAACGGAACAACAGCCTGAATGGTGGAGCAGTTTGGATTTGCAACGATGCCGCGCGGAATAGACGCCAGCGTCTCCGAATTGACCTCAGGTACGACGAGCGGCACGTCCGGATGCATTCTCCAAAAGCTGGAATTGTCAATTACAATCGTTCTTTCTTTTGCGGCGAGAGGCGCAAAATGTTCACTGATCGCGCCGCCTGCCGAAAACAGAGCAAAATGGAATCCTGCTCCTTCAAAGCTGTTTTCACTTAGTTTCTGAACGACATACTCTTTTCCGAAAAAGGTTAAGGAGCTTCCTGCGCTTCGTTCCGATGCGAACAGCGTGTATTCCGCGTCGATCTGACGTTCCTCCAGTACGCGAAGGAACATCCTTCCGACCATACCGGTTGCGCCGACAATGGCAATCTTGATCCGATCCATCGTTTTTTACCTCCTATATTACGACAGAATAGTATATCATTACTGCGCCGGCTTGTCAATTCGGCGTCCAAATCGACGTATTCGTCGATACCGGGAACGCATATGCGATGCTTTCGGCAAGATACGGCATTGCAGCTATCGCTTGTTCCAGTGTGTTGGCGTTGTGCCCGACCTCAACGAGCAAGCAGTTCGGCGCGACATGCTGGTTATAACGCCCCGTCTTTAACCGGATCGGACGCGCAAGCTTAGAATCGATCGACTGCAAATGATTCGTGATGCGTTCGGCAAGCGCATAGTTTGTTTCCAGATATGGCCTTTCCAGATACTTTTCACCTTTTCCGACGACAAACATCAAACGAGCCGTTTCCTTACCGTTGATGGTAATGTAATCGGATGGTTCTTTTGCATCGTTATATGCGTCCCGATGCAAATCGATGAACAAAACAATCGACGGATATGTCTCGTGATAGCTTTGCATGGTGACGAGACTCCTGTCATATGACGTTGCAAGCTTCGGCGGTTCATGATCCGTAATATCATGTATGACATGAAACCCGTATTGTGTTTCCAGGATCTCTTTCAGTGCTTCCCCTACAGCGACAACATTCTTTGTATTGTCTGCTGTGCGCCATTCTGAGGACGCTTGATACGGATTTTCCGCCGTCGGAAAATACGCTTCCGTCGTATGCGTATGATAAATCAAAAAACGAGATTGGGGAGAAATGGTAAAATGAGATGGGATGGTAAGCTCTTTTAAGTTCAATGTCT
>CALFIV010000359.1 GCA_937877295.1 uncultured Clostridia bacterium | reverse complement strand
TCGCGGCGATTTTGCAAAACATGACACCGCCGAGCAACGGCGGACAGAACGACCAAAACCAAGATAAAAAGGACGATCAAAAACAAGACCAGCAAAACCAACAACAAGAACAAAAGCAGGACCAGCAACAAGAGGAGCAACAGAATCCAAACCAAATGTCGAAGGAGAATGCCGAACAGATTCTGAAAGCGTTGGAACAAGAAGAAAAAGACCAACAAAAGAAGAGAAAAGTCGAACAGCAAAACTCTCGTTTCAACACCGATAAAGACTGGTAAAAAAACGGAGAGTACAAACATAACAAAATGCGTAAGATTAAATATCTTTGCAAACGACATGAAAATTGAAGATATGAAACGAATAATACTATTATTTTGCTCAATAACAATCGCCTGTATCAACACATTAGCCGCCGGGGATGTGACCTTCAAAGCCACCGCGCCGGGGAGTGTGGAAATGGGACAGCAGTTCCGATTGGAATTTAACATATACAATGCGAAGCCAAACGACTTTCAAGCCCCCGATCTTGGAAATTTCGAAGTTCTGATGGGGCCGAGCGTCAGTTCAGGTAAACAAGTATCCATCATCAACGGGAATATGACGACGACGGAAAATGTTGCGTATACATACATACTTACAGCAAAGAAAGAAGGGATATACAGTATGAAGCGACACAACAACACGTTTATCATCGCGGTCGATCACGGCTTCGGCAATGTCAAGACCGCAAACCACTGTTTCCCGTCCAGGCTGATCGCTCACGACGGAGAGCCGACCTTCAATGAGAATCTTCTCGTATATGAAGATCGGTACTACACAGTCGGCGTCGGGCACAAGGCGTATGACGCAGTTAAGGAGTGATGCTTATCGAAACCAAGAAACCGCGAACCCGCATTGAGGTTCGACTGACAGAGAAACAAAAAGAACAAATCGACCGAGCCGCAAAAAAGTGCGGCGTAACTCAAAGTGAATATCTGCGACAGCGGGCGTTGGGCAGCGAACCGAAAGCGGTGTTGCCCGACGATTTCTTTGTATGCTGTGAAAAGCTGGATCGGCTGACCCGAGCACCATATGCGAAGGACGTCAACGAAGCGGCGCTTGCCGTGCTGACGGACATGAAGAACATTCTGACCGGCAATGCGATCGTACCTGCCGAGAAGGAAGAACCGAAATCGCAGCAGCCGGAACCGAAGCCCAAGCGTGAGCTGTTCGGACGGAGGTGAGGATATGGCGACTACAGGATTCTGGCCCGTCAGGGGCAAGCTTAAGAAGGTATTGGATTATGCGGACAATCCCGACAAGACGACGGTGAAGGAGTACCTTGACGAAGATCTTTATCAGGCGCTGCAATACACGGAGCAGGACAGCAAGACCGACGAAAAGAAATACGTTTCCGGCGTGAACTGTTCGGCGGCATTTGCCTACGAGGAGATGATAGCGGTCAAACAAAAATACGGCGAGCGCGGCAAGGTTGTTTCCTATCACGGGTATCAGTCGTTCAAAACGAACGAGTTGACACCGGAGCAGTGTCACAAGATCGGAATCGAGACCGCAAGGAGGATGTGGGGCAAGGACTATCAGGTCCTTGTCACCACACACCTGAATACGGATAATCTGCACAATCATTTTGTTGTGAATTCCATTTCCTTCAGGGACGGAAAGAAGTTCCGGAATCAGATTTCCCAGCATTACGATCTGCGTGAGATCTCGGATGCGATCTGCAAGGAGCATGGACTATCCGTATTGGAAAATGCGGCGTTTTCCCGTGAACAATCCAAAGGTGCGTATTGGCGCGAACAGCGCGGGCAGCCGACACATCGGACGCAGTTGAAGCAGGACGTGGAATACTGTCTCAAATACAGCACGGATTGGCCGACCTTCATTCAGCAGTTGGAAGCAAAGGGATACACATTCGACTACACCCGCTTTTCGGTCAAGGCGGAAAACTGGCAGCGAGCGGTACGTCTGGATCGGCTCGGCTTTAAAGACGATGTGGTGTATGAACGTTGGGATCAGAACGAAGTCGACCCGGAGTTCCGGTACAAGTATCAGAACCATAAGCCGCGCATCAGCGACAGCGCTGTGTTGATCACGACGGTCGTGGAAATGAAGCATCGCAAGCGGGCAAGGACACCGTGGAACGTACTCTATCAACAGGACGAATACGAGCGTACGCATCCGAGAAAAGAACCGTGTTCGGAGATCGACAAGTATTTGGACGGTCTTGTGTACGATATGAACCACACCAATGACACGGTTACGATTCTTGTCGATGCAATCTTTGCGATTCTGATCGCACTGATAGAGCTTGCGAGCCATTACACCAAAGAGGTGATCCTATCCGCCGAGCTCCGGCACGAGCTGCAGAACATTCGTCAGATTGAATCCGATCGGACGTTTCTGAAGGAGAACAAACTGCACACGTTCGACGATCTGGACCGGGACATTGAGCAAACGGAAGCGCAGATCGCCGCGTTGGAAACCAATCGCGGCAAGGTGCGCAATCAGATTCGACATGAGACCGATCCAACCATCCTTGCAGAAAACACGGAACAGCGCGCTGCGATTACAACAGAAATCACGGCGCTGCGCAACCGCGTCAAGCGCGTCAAGCGCATCCGCAAGGAAGCACCGCAGCTTCTGAATCTTCTGAAAACAGAACTGCGGCGCGAATATGAACGCAAGCATCCGATCAAAGAGCAGCAGAAACAGCGCACACACAGAAACGAGCCGGAACGGTGATTCCGTTTCGGCTCCGTCTTTCTATGGCATATCGTTTCGTGATGCGTCAGCAAAACTCGCGGATCGCGAGGTGGCAGTAGTGACCGAGAAGGTCGAGCCGATGCGCAAATTCGGAGACGGGAAGGTTGCCGCTGTCCGCAAGCCAGTCGAGGATCAGGCTCATCGCGCCGGGAAAAACGAACTCGTAGACGAATTCGAGATCGGCCTTTGCGTAGCGCGGAAACTCCTTCTGCCATTCGCGAAGCACGCCTTCGCGCACCAGCTCCTTGATGCGCTCGGTAAACTGCGGCGCGCCGTTGCGCCCGAACAATACAAGGCTCAGCTCGCGGTTGGTCATGACCGCTTCAAACAGCTTCGCAAGCTGATCGGGATTGTCGTCCTTCAGATAGTGCGTCATAAACGACATCTTCTCGCGGACGAAATCCTCCTCGATCTCCTTCAAAA
>CALFIV010000358.1 GCA_937877295.1 uncultured Clostridia bacterium | reverse complement strand
GCCTACCAGGCGGATATCACATACGGAACCAACAATGAGTACGGTTTCGACTATCTGCGGGACAACATGGTCACCTACAAGGAACAGATGATGCAGCGTGAACTCAACTACGCCATCGTCGACGAGGTGGACTCCATCCTCATCGATGAAGCGCGTACGCCGTTGATCATCAGCGGACACGGTGAAGAAAGCAGCGAGATGTATGCCGAAGCGAATCGCTTTGTCTGCCGGCTCAAGCGCGGCGAGGATGTGAAGGAAATTTCGAAATCCGATCAGCTTTCCGGCATTGAACAGCCCGAGAGCGGCGATTACATGGTCGACGTCAAGCACCGTACGGTCATGCTGACGGCGGAGGGCATCAAAAAGGCGGAGCAGTATTTCTCCGTCGCGTCCCTGTCCGATGCCGAAAACACCGAGCTCAACCATTACATCAAACAGGCACTGCGCGCGCATTCGTTGTTTGAACGCGACAAGGACTACGTCGTGCAGAACGGACAAGTTCTGATCGTCGACGAATTCACCGGCCGTTTGATGATCGGCCGCCGTTACAGCGAAGGCCTGCATCAGGCTTTGGAAGCGAAGGAAGGCGTCAAGGTCGAGCGCGAAAACAAGACGCTTGCGACAATCACGTTCCAGAACTATTTCCGCATGTTCAAAAAGCTTGCGGGCATGACCGGTACGGCAAAGACCGAGGAAGACGAGTTTTCCGCGATCTACGATCTCGACGTTGTGGAGATCCCGACCAACCGGCCGAACATTCGCGTGGACAACAAGGACTGCGTGTATATGACCGAGGAGGGCAAGTTCCGCGCGGTCGTCAACGAAATCGAACAGGTACACGCCACGGGACAGCCGATTCTGGTCGGCACGATCTCGGTTGAGCGCAGCGAATACCTTTCCGCGCTGCTGAAGCGCAAAGGTATTCCGCATGAGGTGCTGAACGCCAAATATCACGCCAAGGAAGCGGAGATCGTCGCGCAGGCGGGCAAGCTCGGACAGATCACGATCGCAACCAACATGGCGGGCCGCGGCACGGACATTCTGCTCGGCGGCAATCCGGACTTTTTGGCACGCCGCGCGATGCGGCAGGACGGCATGGAGGAGGAGCTCATCGAGGA
>CALFIV010000357.1 GCA_937877295.1 uncultured Clostridia bacterium | reverse complement strand
TCTTTTCAACCTCCAGCTCCACCGGAAGTCCGTGCGTGTCCCAGCCCGCTTTTCTGAGGACGTCGTAGCCCTTCATCGTCTTATAGCGCGGGATCAGGTCCTTGATGCTTCTTGTCAGAACATGACCGATGTGCGGCTTGCCGTTTGCCGTGGGCGGTCCGTCAAAGAACGTAAAGGCAGGCTTGCCCTTGCGCCATTCCACGCTCTGCTCAAAGACGCGGTTTTCCTTCCAAAAAGCCAACGTCTCCTTTTCGCGGGTAACAAAATCCATGTCCGTCGATACTTTTTTGTACATACATTCCTCCAAAAAACAAAATGCTCCGTCCGATCCAAGGACGAAGCTGCTTCGCGGTACCACCTTAGTTGACAGGGTTGCCCCTGCCCGCTCATTGCCCCTTAACGCGGGGATACGGGAACGACTACTCTTCTGCCACTGCTCGCGCTCATGTCATCCTGAGCATCAGCGAAGGATCTCAGAATGACAAAGGCCGGCCGCCGCGTACTGCTTTCGCCGCTCCACTCCCGGGTGATCTTCACGCTCGTCCTCCCACCGCCTTGCACCGTACGCGGCTCGCTCCGGGTTTTCGAAACGCTACTCGTCCCGATCATCGATTTCAAGCTATTATACCCGAATCATCCGGATTTGTAAAGGCTTTTTTCATAACCGAAGGTCAATTCATGACCTTTGATCTTTTATGCAACATACACCTTGGAAGCTCCTCTGCTCCTGTCATTCCGAATGTCAATGCAAAATCTTCCGGCCGGAGGACGCGATAGGAACGTTTCCCATCGGTTCAGCTTCTCGGAAGATTCCTCGCTCCGTTCGGGCTGCCAACGGTGAGTCGTTCGCATTTACTGCATAACCGAAGCCCGTTCATATCATGCATGCCGCATGAATTGTGCTTCGCACAAGAAAGCACCTTCCGGCGGGACGGTTCGCCGAACGCGTGTGCCGAAAAGCCTTTGCGTCTGCGCATCCGGTAAGGTTGACACACCGTCTCAGACATACTATAATGGCCATAGAATATCAACAGGATATCATCATGAAAAAGGGCATTGCATGAATTCTTGTCTCTCTGATGCTGCTCGGTTCTATGGTCGCGTGCGGCGGCAGCAGCAAGACCGCGGTCACCGCTGCGGACTTCATCAAGGCTGCGCAGGACAACGGCATGACCGTTACCGACGAAAACGCGAATTACACTGACGAGATTTTCACCGATGTGCAGTCGGCAGTCCATCCGGACGGCTGGACCGTCATGTTCCTGACGATCGATACGGCGGAGCACGCGAAGGAATACTTCGCCACCTGCAAGGCGTTTGTGGAAAGCCAGAAGACGGGCACAGGCTCGGCGCAGACGACCGAGCGTGACACATGGGCCATGTACAAGCAGACCAACGGCGGCAAGTACGGCTATGTATCGCAGATCGACACGACGCTGATCTATGCGTTTGTCGACGAAGCGCACAAGGACGCCGTTACCGCATTTACAGGCTTGATCGGCTATTAATCTCCGGACAAAGCAAATGCCCTCACATTGATGAGGGCATTTCAGACTGTCGAAAAAGGGGTCAGACCATTTGCGGCGAATCCATAATAAAGAA
>CALFIV010000356.1 GCA_937877295.1 uncultured Clostridia bacterium | reverse complement strand
TTGTGGTATTGTGAATTTTTTATTTGACAGAACCCCTGCTTTTCCGTTATAATAAACTTAAGAAAATGTTTGCAAGGAGGGGTTTCGGTGTTTCAGATCGGCGATCTCGTTTGCTACCCGATGCACGGCGTCGGCGTGGTGGAAGCGATCGAAGAACAAACCATACTCGGCGAGACGGCAAAGTACTACCGCTTACGGTTCACCATCGGGCGCATGACGGCCATGGTGCCGATCGAAAACGCGGAGAAGGTCGGGCTTCGCGCGCTGACAGACATGGAAACCTGTCAAAAGGTCATCGACTTTTTGCAGACGGACGTTTGCTCCGAAGAGAGCGACAACTGGAATCAGCGCTATCGGGACAATCTCGATAAGCTGCGCGGCGGCGACATCATGGTCGTCGCAGACGTGGTCAAGTGCCTGATGCGTCGCGATCGCGAACGCGGACTGTCGGCGGGGGAGCGCAAGATGTATCTCACCGCGCGGCAGGTGCTGGTGGCGGAGCTTGCGGCGAGCACGTCAAAGGATGAGGCAGAGTTTCTGCCGTTAGTGGGAGCATAGACCGAAGAGCGCAAGGGCGCTCTTTTTTTGTGGCATAACCCTTGACAAACGATAAAAGATATAGTATTTTATTCCTTGTTTTGATTCCCAAAGGAGGCATTGATCATGGCAGGAACGATTTCAAGAGGCATCAAAGCGCCGATCGTGCGCGAGGGTGACGATGTGGTGAAGATCGTTGCGGATTCCGTACTGGCTGCGGCGCAGCAGGATGGGTTTGCGCTTCACGAACGCGACGTCGTTGCGGTGACGGAGGCCGTCGTGGCGCGTGCGGACGGCAACTACTGCACGGTCGACGATATTGCCGCGGATGTACAGGAAAAGCTCGGCGATACGGTGGGCGTGGTCTTCCCGATTCTGTCCAGAAACCGCTTTGCGATCTGTCTCAAAGGCATCGCGCGCGGCGCAAAGAAGGTCGTTGTGCTGCTTTCCTATCCGGCGGACGAGGAGGGCAATCACCTCTTCGACGAGGACGCGCTGTTCGATGCGGGCGTCAACCCCTATTCCGATGTGCTCAATGAGGAAGAATTCATCTGCACGTTCGGCGAACCGAAGCACACCTTCACCGGCGTCAACTATGTGCGCTACTATCGTGAGCTGATCGAGACGGAAGGTGCGGAGGCGAAGATCCTGTTCGGCAACGATCCGGTTGCGATCCTTGCGGAAACGGACAGCGTGCTCTGCTGCAACATCCACGAGCGTGCGCGTACGCAGCGGCGGCTTCTGAAGGCGGGCGCGAGACGGGTTCTGACCCTGTGCGATATCATGAACGCGCCGCGCAGCGGCTCGGGCTTCCAGCCGCAGTACGGCCTGCTGGGCTCGAACAAGGCGACGGAGGATGTCATCAAGCTGTTTCCGAAGAACGCGCAGGAGGTTGCCGAAGCGATTCAGGCGGAGCTTTACAAGCGTACGGGCGTGCGCATCGAGGCCATGGTCTACGGCGACGGCGCGTTCAAAGATCCTGTGGGTAAGATCTGGGAGCTGGCTGACCCGGTGGTTTCTCCCGGATACACGAAGGGGCTTGTCGGCACCCCCAACGAACTGAAGCTTAAGTACCTCGCCGACAACGAGTTCGGTAATCTCTCCGGGGACGAGCTGCGGAGCGCGATTGAGGATAAAATTCGTGCCAAGACCGGCGACAGCCTTGTCGGCAGCATGGCTTCCCAGGGGACCACGCCGCGGCGCCTCACCGACCTGATCGGCTCGCTCTGCGATCTGACCTCCGGTTCCGGTGACAAGGGTACGCCGATTGTATACATCCAGGGTTATTTCGACAATTACACAAACGAATAGGGTAGAGAGGGGTTTTGGCCCCTCCCTCCTCAGTATCACCGTGATTTCAGCCACTCGGAATATGAGAAGCTCCGCAAGGTCTA
>CALFIV010000355.1 GCA_937877295.1 uncultured Clostridia bacterium | reverse complement strand
TGATAGCGCAGCTTCGATACGTCAAACTCCTGATCGATGCCTGCGCCGAACGCTGTGATCATGTACTTGATCGCATCGGAGGAAAGCATGCGGTCGAGACGCGCCTTCTCAACATTGAGGATCTTGCCGCGCAGCGGCAGGATCGCCTGATACTTGGGATTTCTGCCCATCTTTGCAGAACCGCCTGCGGAATCGCCCTCGACAAGGAAGATCTCGCAAAGCGACGCGTCCTTTTCGGTGCAGTCAGAAAGCTTTCCGGGCAGCGCCGTGGAATCCAACGCAGTCTTTCTGCGCGTTAGATCCCGTGCCTTTCTGGCTGCTTCCCTTGCGCGGGACGCCATCAGACACTTGTCGACGATCATGCGGCCGATCGGCGGATTCTCATCGAGGAATTCCGAAAGTCCCTTATAGACGGTATTGCTCACCAGCGGACGGATATCGGCGTTGCCGAGCTTGGTCTTGGTCTGCCCCTCGAACTGCGGCTCTTGCAGCTTGACCGAAATGACCGCCGTGAGGCCTTCGCGGATGTCCTCGCCGGACAGCGAGCCGTCCTTTTCTTTGAAGAGGTTTGCGCGCTTGGCGTAGTCGTTGACCGCACGGGTCAAGGCCTGCTTGAAGCCGTCCAGATGCGCGCCGCCCTCATGCGTGTTGATGTTGTTCGCGTAGGTGTAGATGTCCTCATTGTAGCCGTCGTTGTACTGCATTGCGATTTCGACGGTCGCCGTCTCCTCGCCGTTCTCCAGCCGCTTGGCGGAGAAATAGATGGGATCGGGATGCAGAACCTCTTTGTTTTTGTTGTAGTGCGAAACGAACGAACGAATGCCGCCTTCGAAGCAGTAATCGCGTTCCATTTGCGGCTCTTCGCGCTCGTCGATCGCCGTGATGCGCACGCCCGCGTTCAAAAACGCCAGCTCCCGAAGTCTGGACTTCAATTTGTCAAACTCAAACCTGACCTCGTCAAAGATTTCCGCATCGGGATGGAACGTGACGCTTGTGCCGGTTTCGGTTTCGGGGCATTCGCCCACGACCTCGACCTTGGTCACCGGAATGCCGCGCTTGTATTCCTGCCGATGGATCTTGCCGTTGCGGCGGACCTCGACGACGAGCGTCTCGGAAAGCGCGTTGACGCAGGAAAGGCCGACGCCGTGTAAGCCTCCGGAAACCTTGTACCCGCCGCCGCCGAACTTGCCGCCTGCATGCAGGATTGTCAATGCGACTTCCAGCGCGTCCTTGCCGGTCTTTTCATGGTATCCCACCGGGATGCCGCGGCCGTTATCGGAAACCGTCACCGTTTCACCGTTGTGGATCACGATATTGACATGGTCGCAGAAGCCTGCCATGGCTTCATCGATTGAGTTGTCGACAAGCTCATAGACAAGGTGATGCAGTCCTCTGGAATCGGTCGAGCCGATGTACATGCCCGGACGGCGGCGAACCGCCTCGAGCCCTTCCAGAACCTGAATCTGTGATGCGTCATAGTTTGCGCTCACTTCGTGTTGCAAATCTTCCATTTTGTTCTCCGTTTCTTGTATGTTCAACCTTATGATTTCTGTGTGTCCAGCCGCTCGCGCAGCGTTTCAACCGCCGTCGCCGCCGCGTAGACGAAGACGGTGTGATCGCGTTCGCAGATGACATACGCCTTCGGCCGCCCGTAGGAGGGATAATAATGACCTGCCTCCACGCAATCGCGGATCATGCGCTCCGTCTCTGCCGTCGCCTGCTGCGCCGGACGGATAGCGATCACGTCCTCAAGCGGAACGAAGCGGTTTTCGCCGATGTGTAAGAGCATTTACTCCTCCACCACCTTTCCTTTGGATACGCGGTACACCTGCATGCTGAGAGCGCCCGCTTTGACAAATTCTTCGAGATGCGTGCAGGTGACAAACGTCTGACAATCCAACACGACCTCTAAAAGCCGCGCCTGCCGCTCTGCATCGAGCTCGGAAAAGACGTCGTCAAGCAGCAGCACCGGCCGCTCGCCGCGCACGCGCCGGACCAGATCGATCTCCGACAGCTTCAGAGAAAGCGCCGCTGTGCGCTGCTGTCCCTGCGAGCCGTAAACGCGCAGATCGCGTCCGTTCAGCAAAAGCTGAAGATCGTCCCGATGCGGACCGACCGAGGTAAATCCGCGGTAGATATCGCGCTCCAACCGATCGGCAAGCTGCTCGGTCAGCGTTTCCCGAAGGTCGTCAAAGCTCTGTACCGGCACGGTCGGCTGATAGACCGTTTCGAGGATCTCCTTCGTGCCGCTCATCTTAGCATGGAGCGTATGCGCGTTTTGCGAAAGCTCCTCCACATACACCGCGCGGTTCTGCATAATGGTTGCGCCGAGCTTTGATAGCTGTTCGTCCCAGAGCTCGATCATGTCATAGGCGACCGATTCCTCCTTGAGCAGCAGATTGCGGCTTTTCAGTGCCTGATTGTATTGCTGCAGCGCATAGTAGTACGCAGGCTTCAACTGCGAAAGCTCCATGTCAAGGAAACGCCGCCTTTCCTGCGGGCCGTCCTTGACGAGCTGCAGATCCTCCGGCGAAAACATGACGACGTTCAGACAGCCCATCAGCTCTCCCGAACGGGACAGCGGCGCGTCGTCGAGATAGACCCGTTTGCGCTCTCCGCGAACCAGCTCAATGCGAATCGAGCGCGTGCCGCCGCGCGTCTCAATGAGCAGGGCGACGCTTCCCTCCGCCTGTCCGTCCATCAGAAGCTCGGCGTCATGCGGTGTGCGATGGCTGCGGCCAAGTGCGCACAGGAAGATGGATTCCAGAATGTTGGTTTTGCCCTCGGCGTTCAGCCCGGACAGCACATTCAGGCCCGCTTCGGGCGTCAGTTCCAGCTGCGTGTAATTGCGAAACGCATGCAATTCGAGCCCCTTGATCCGCATGTGCCTAATCTCCTCTCAATTTACCATGAAATTATACCACAACATGTAGTTTTTGTAAATAATAATATAGAAGAAAACAGAGTTTTTTCATACTTTTTACAGCGTATTTTGTGGTTTTCGGACAACAAAAAAGCCCGCCGGAAAGCGGGCAAAACGAATGCGGTTACGGAAGGTCTTCCTCCACCTTTTCGGGCGGGACTTCCAGAAGCTCCGGATGCTTCAGA
>CALFIV010000354.1 GCA_937877295.1 uncultured Clostridia bacterium | reverse complement strand
CCCACTGCGGAGCCGACCGAAGATCCGACGGCGGAACCCACTGCGGAGCCGACCGAAGATCCGACGGCGGAACCCACTGCGGAGCCGACCGCAGCACCGACCGAAGAGCCGACCGGCGCATGGGTCAAGCCCAAATCCCCGGAGGTCACCTCAAAGCTTCAGAAGTTGTTCAAAAAGATTTCCGATTCGACCGTCGGCGCAACCTACACGCCGGTTGCGTATATCGGCAGCCAGCAGGTGAACGGAACGAATCATGCGTTCCTGTGCGAGACGTCGATCGTCGCGCCCGATTCGCAGAAGCTGTACGCGATCGTTCTGCTCTATGAGGACCTCAACAAAAATGTGGCCGTCACCGACGTGATCATGTCCGGCGTGCGCACCTATACCGATATGGCGATGGGCGGATGGAACCGGGCGGAATCGCCTGCCGTCACGAAGGACCTTTCCGAGCAGCTGCAGAATGCGCTTTCGGAAGTTCTCGGCACAAGCTATGCTCCGGTCGCGCTGCTTTCCACGCAGTCCGTATCCGGCATGCAGTATTGCGTGTTCTGCGAATCCGGGACGGTCACTGCCGACCCGAACGCGGGCTATGCGTTCGTCTATCTGTATGAGGACGCGGACGGCGCAGCGCATATCAGCAGCATTCTCGATTTCATGGGCAACTGAGTCATTCCTTCCTTTGGAACCGGTTTTCGGCGCACATTCGCCGGAAACCGGTTTCTCTTTGACTGCGGCGGAATCTATGCTATACTGTCCGTATAAGGAGAGCCCGCATGAACGACTTTGCATCCGAAATCAATCTGAACTTCGTGATCCCGCTGTCCTGAATTGCGGTCTGCTTTGTTGGACATTTGTTGGACAAGGCATGTTAGATATGAAAAGATAAAGCCAGACAGGAGATTGGATATGACAGTGACCATTGCATTATCCGGGGGATCGATTCCAACAACGCCGCCGAGGTCGAACGAAACATTCTTTCCGAGCTTGCCGGCAAGGACGGCGCGGCGGTCGTTCTGGACGCCGAGCTGCTGCAGTACATCTCAAGCGCAGGTCTTCGCGTGCTGCTGCGGGTCAAAAAAACCTATCCCGATCTGACGATCACAAACGTCCATTCCGACGTCTATGAGATCCTCGACATGACTGGCTTTACCGAACTGATGAAGGTCGAAAAGGCGTACCGCGTCGTTTCGATCGAGGGCTGTGAGGAGATCGGCCGCGGCGCGAACGGCACGATCTACCGCATCGACAAGGATAACGTCGTAAAGGTCTATAAAAACGCCGACGCGCTCGCGGATATTCACTTTGAGTTACGCCGCACTTTTTTTGCGGCTCGGTCGATTTGTTCTTTTTGTTTCTCTGTCAGTCGAACCTCAATGCGGGTTCGCGGTTTCTTGTTTTCGATAAGCATCATTCCTTTCATATTTTATTTGCGCTCAAAGCGCATTCCGGGGGTTAGGGGGTGTCCCCTTAAAGCAGGAAAGACGGTGTGCAGCAAAGCGCTTCGCACGCCGCCTTTCGGCATTTGTCCGGACAAATGCCCTGCTTGCTAACCTCTGCGACAGAAAAAAGAGTCTGCGACAACGGGACTCGAATACCCATCGCCGCAGACGTCAATTCCTACGCAAAAATCTTTTCCATTCCTTCCGCATAGGTGGCAGTGCGAAGCTGTGTTTCTTTTCATCATCTCCTTCCGAAAATAAAAAGAGACCTGACTTGCAGATCTCCTTACTGACCCGTAAAGCGGGCGCAGTATTCAATTGCTTTTTTTGATCTTCTAACGGACGACAGTTTTTAGAATCATCAGCGTTTGCAGACATAGAAAAAACTGCTGTAAACGCATGAAGAGGTTCTCCCATGTATTGCAAAAATGTGAATTGTTATCGGATTTCTATTGAAAATATGTAATTTCTTTCTGTTTTTCTCTTGAAAAAATGTTCCGGATGGCGTATGCTAATAGCACAAACGATAGGAGGATCATTTGACATGCTGGTTCGTAAAGCAGAAAAAGAGATTGTTTCCTGGATTCGTACTTCAAAAACCGCTCTGCTTGTCAGCGGTGCGCGTCAGGTCGGCAAGACATGGTCGATCCGAAATTGCTTCCGCGAAGAGGGATGCGACTATCTGGAGATCAATCTCATTGAGGAGCCGGACCTTGTTCCTGCGCTCGCGCAGTGCAATTCGGTCGAAGATCTGGTTGTGATTCTTTCGGCTGCGAAAAACTACAGCTTTACAAAGGGCAAAACGATCCTCTTTATTGATGAAGTGCAGGAGCTGAAAGAAATCGTAACGAAAATCAAGTTCTGGGTGGACGAGGGCAGCTTCCGGTATGTATTAAGTGGCTCTTTGTTGGGGATCGAGCTGAAAAGCATTCGTTCCGCACCGGTCGGATATTTGTCTGAAATCCAGATGTTCCCGCTCGATTTTGAAGAATTTTTAACAGCTTCCGGCGTCCCTTCGGAAACGATACAATACCTCCGCGGCTGCTTTGACACGCGCCAGCCGGTCGAAGATCTCGTGCATCAGAAAATGATGCAGCATTTTCAGCGGTATCTGGTGGTCGGCGGGATGCCTGCGGCTGTGCAGGAGTATGTAAATTCCGGGGACATCAATCGGGTAACGACAATTCAGCGAAATATCATTGAACTGTATAAGCTGGATTTCACGCGTTATGAGCAGGAAGATAAAAAGCTCATGCTGATCGCGGTGTTCGATCAAATTCCGTCGCAGCTGTTAAAACAGAACCGTCGTTTTAATTACAGCGACATCAAAAAGGGCTTGCGCTTTGAACGTTTGGAGGATAGCTTCCTATGGTTAAGCAATGCCGGCGTTGCGATCCCGGTTTATAACGCAACAGAACCGCGCGTTGCGCTGAATCAGAACGCAAAGAGCAGCCTTTTGAAGCTATATGCATCGGACGTCGGGCTTTTGACCGCTCAATACGGAAATGCGATCTGTGTGAAGATACTGACCGGCGATGCATCGATCAACCTCGGCGGCGTCTATGAAAACGCAGTTGCGCAGGAACTGAACACGCACGGCTTCCCCATGTATTTCTATAACAGTCATAAGAACGGCGAGCTGGACTTTTTGATCGAACAGGATTGGAAGGTCGTTCCCATCGAAGTAAAAAGCGGAAAGGATTATTATATTCATTCGGCAATCACCAAAGCGACGTCGAATCCGGAATACGGGATTGATACGGCTTTCATCCTTGCAAACTGCAATATCTCCGTTGAGGAGAAGATGGTTTATCTGCCGGTATATCTGTGTACGTTCATCCGGGACGAAGCGCAGCTGCCGATCCTTGCACCGATTCAATAAACGACATTGATCGGCTTTTTTATAAAATGCAGAACGGCTGATAACAAACAGCGCTTTGGGCATGAACCCCAGACAAAAGGCACTTAACGTCCGTTCTCAAATGAGACGGATCTGGCTGAATTCGCAAAAACCCATCTTCCGATCCTGTTGGGAACGCAGGTCACCGTTTCCCGGAAGCAGATTCCGCGTCCTGTCAACCGGATCCATTGAACAGCAAAACGCTCCCAATCCGGGAGCGTTTTTGATTCGTTATTCACACATTTGTGAGACATTTTTACTGTCAGGCTCTAGTATCTCATGTTTATTGTTTTCGCCATTATCTAACTTTCTTTCCGCAATGGCTGCAAAACTCGCTGTTTTCAAGCAACTCAAATCCACAGTATCTGCAGAAACGCAGTTTCTTGATATCGTCGGGTGTAGGACTAGTATCATCAGCGGTATTTTGCACCGTGGATTGTATGGCGTCATCTTCCACATCATCGGAATATTCTTTTTCGCCTTCAGCTTCTGTGGATGTTTCGACTATATCATTAGTTGGCGCGGATTCGAATATCCCAACAGTATCTTGATTCTCAACGAGTTCTTCAGAACTATGCTCAGTTGCATCTTCCTTGCTTTCTTCGCTATGATCCGTCGAGAGCCGATTTTGTTCATTTTGAATAACAATGTCAGAATTGTTTGTATTGTTCACTGTGCTCCGGTTTTTTAGACACAGCGTGATAATCATGGTTAGTGGTTATAGGTAATAATACTCATTAATACAATTGCACCATAGAGTATCCGCATTGGGTTAATCGTATTCTTCTTCAATGCAACATCTGTCTTTACAAGAGATATATAGCGAATGATCAGCATCGCTACTCGGTACGGAAGTTTGTGTCAGTAATCCCAATGCAAGCGTAGATCCAGG
>CALFIV010000353.1 GCA_937877295.1 uncultured Clostridia bacterium | reverse complement strand
GTAGAGGAAGTCGTAGCCCTGGAGGAGCTGATATGTGAATTCCGTGAAGGACATACCTTCGGAGGAGCCTCTCTCGAGACGCTTCTTGACGGAGTCCTTGCTCATCATATAGTTGACGGTGATGAGCTTGCCGATGTCGCGGGTGAAGTCGATGAAGGTGTAGTCCTTCATCCAGTCGTAGTTGTTGACAAGTTCGGCTTTGTTGGGCGCGTCGGAGTCGAAGTCAAGAAGCCGTGCGAGTTGTGCCTTGATGCACTCTACGTTGTGAGCCAAGGTCTTTTCGTCGAGGAGGTTGCGCTCCTGGCTCTTCATCGACGGGTCGCCGATCATACCCGTGGCGCCTCCGACCAGCACGAACGGCTTGCCTCCGCAGGCCTGGAAGTGCCTCAGTATCATTACGCTTACGAGGTGTCCGATGTGGAGGCTGTCTCCTGTGGGGTCGATGCCCACATAGGCAGACATCGGTCCTTTCTTGATTTCTTCTTCTGTGCCGGGGGTGATATCCTTGACCATCCCCCTCCAAGTGAGTTCTTCTACAAAATTCTTCATCGAATGATCAGATATAGTCCACAAATTTAGTAAATAATAGTTAAATTTGCGTGCCCGTTGGGATGCCTCGTCGCGAATCATTTTGTTGACAGGGTGTTTTACCGGACATTTGCCCGGAACAGGGTCGCGTAAGCGACTGGCCGGGAAAACACCTGGTCAATAAATCGATCAAAACATATTAGTAGAATGAGAAAAAACATTGTTGCTGGAAACTGGAAGATGAACACTACAGTTCCCGAAGGAGTAGAACTCGCAAAGGCAGTGCTTGAAGCAAGCGCCAAGGTTCCCGCTGAGGTAGGTCTCGTAATCGCGACCCCTTTCACACATCTTTGCCCCGTTGCAGCAGTGGTGGCCGGCACACGCGTCGGGCTTTCCGCCGAGAACTGCGCAGACAAGGAGAAGGGTGCATACACCGGTGAGGTGTCTGCCGCTATGCTCAAGAGCGCAGGCTGCCAGTACACCATCCTCGGACACTCCGAGCGCCGTCAGTACTATGGCGAGACCGATGAGAAGCTCGTCGAGAAGACCAAACTCGCTCTCGCAAATGGCCTCAAGGTCATCCTTTGCGTGGGTGAGAACCTCGAGGAGAGGGAAGCAGGCAAGCACTTTGCCGTGGTGGAGGCTCAGACCAGGAACGTCCTCTCGAAGTTCACCGCTGAGGATATGGCCTCGATCGTCATCGCTTACGAGCCAGTCTGGGCTATCGGCACCGGCAAGACCGCTACCGCAGACCAGGCGGAAGAGATCCACGCTTACATCCGCGGACTCCTTAAGGATATGTTCGGGGGGCAGGTCGCAGACGACACCACCATCCTCTATGGCGGCTCCTGCAAGCCTTCCAATGCAGCTGAACTCTTCGCCAAGCCCGACATCGACGGCGGCCTCATCGGCGGCGCATCGCTCAAGGCTGACGACTTTATCGGAATCGCGCTGTCATTTTAATTGACTCGCGGCTGTTCCAGAGCCAGACCACATCGCCTTCCATCTTGACGACCTGGAGGGCGATGTTTTTTCGAATCTCGTCCGCTCCGGTACGTGATGTCCAGCGGATCAGTCCGGCTGTTATCACCTGTTCTTCCTTTGTGGGCTCTTCCTGGAGCCTGACTATGAAGTAGTCGGACATATTGTCGGTATGGAGCCTGAATTCGAGCCTGTCTGTGTTGAACGCATACTGGCAGGTGAGGGGATTGTAGGTGATGACTTCCTCCTGCCCGACTGCAAGCCGCAGTGTGTCGTCGGTGAGGAATTCAGGGGTGTACGTGCCATCTTCGTGACATCCGGTGAGGACGCACAGAAGCGCTGTGAGTATGGTCAGTCGTACGTGTCTCATCTTGTCACTATCTCTTTGACGATTACATCGGTGGTGCCGTCGGGCCAGAAGATTTCAGCCCGCAGGGTCCCGTCTAAGGAAAGAGTGAAGTAGCCCTCGCTGTCTGTCGAGGCCGGCTGGCCGTCGAAGTACCAGTTGACGGATTCGGCCCCGGTGGCGTTGTAGACATAGAGAGGGAAGCGGGCTCCCTTCTGGAAAGTGCCGTCTTTTGCGCGGACGCCGCCGGCGAAGTAGATGAACGGGGTGGTGTTGCGCCCGTCGATTACCATAGTCTTGAACGAACCTGCCTTGGAATAGACTGCGTCGGGAGTGTAGACCGTGGTGAGGGTGGTGTAAGCCGTGCCGCCCTTGAGGCTGTCGAGCATCACTGTAAGGTGCCCTTCGGCGTCGGGAAGGACCGTGCGGACAACGGGCATCTCTCTGTTGGCGCGGACGGATACCGTACAACTGTCGATTTCGTCAAGCAGACCGCTGTCAATCCTTTGCCGGAGGATGGCGGAATTCTGGAAGACGGAGTTGGTGGACTCTGAGATTGGCTCGATGACGGTGAAGGTGATGCTGCTGTCGGCATTCATCACGATGTCTTTGAGGGCGAAGCGGGCAGGGGAGTTGTCCCACGAGCGGAATGCCGGCTCGCCGTCGGAACTGAAGGTCTGCAGCCCTCCGTAGGGGAAAAACACGGCGCTGACGGTGTCGGCCTCGGGATATGCCTCGACGAGGTCGGCGCACTGATGGTCAGGCCGTGCGTTGACTTCGTTCTTGGACCAGCGCTCGCTTGCGCGCAGGGTGATGTTGTAGTAGGTCGAGTAACCGGCGCGGCTCAGCGAGCGGTCGATATGGTAGATGAGAAGGCCATCTCCGCCGATGTGGGCGTCCCAGCCCGACTGGGCGCGGCATTCCAGCAGGAAGTACTCACCGGGGTTGTCGGTGGAATGCCTGAGGTAAGTGTGGCTCTCCGAGAACGGACGGAGAGTGTATTCGCCGACGGCGAGGGTGTCGCAGGTGCCGAGCCCGAGCATATCGAAGTCTATGGCGCAGAGGCCGGCGGGAGTGCGGAGACTGTCGTTGTGGTCGCCCTTGTCCATAAGGGCGAGGCTGCCCCACAGACACTCCGCCAGCCCGCCGCTGCCTTCAAGGTCGGTGTCATAGAGGTCCTGGAGACCGAGGCTGTGGCCGAATTCGTGGCAGACGGGGCCTATGCCGAAGGGGCGCCCGTAGATGATTTCGCTCAGGGCGAAGTAGCCGTCGATCAGAACGCGGTCGAGGCGCAGGGATATGCTCTTGGCGCTGAGGGTATGGAATTGAGGCCATACTTCTTGGCCGGAGAACAGGACTCCGATGCAGTCGACCATACCGTCTCCCTCTGAGTCGTAGTTGCGGTAGTTGACTGCGGTGTTGGCGAGGCGGCAGGCTTCGTCTACGGCAAGGTGTGCCGTTTCGTTGGTGTATGTGCCGGTAAGGCTTACGAGCGGACCTGGTTCGAAAGAGACGGTCAGTTCGGGAGCACATTGCTCGTTGAAGTAACGCGAGGCCTCGCGAAGAGTGGAGTCGATGTACTCTTCGCTCACGGAGAATGGTCGCCCTCCAAGTTCGGCGCGGATCACCAGAACGCGGTAGTCCCGCTGCGCGAATGCCGTCAGTGCCGCGAGCATCACGCAGGAGAATGTGGCCAGTGTTCTTCGAATTATCTGCATTGTGTGGTCGGGATGGTCTGCCATCTGCGCTCCTTTCGCTTCGCTCATCCCTCCCACCTTCGGTGGGCCCCTCCCGCTATCAGCCGCGGGTGGCTAGAGTCGCCGCAGATGGCAGAACATCCCTCAATAATATGCAGAGATACGAAAAAACCGGGAGATAAGCAAATAATCCGGACTGGCCCTCTGCTTTCCTCCACCGTGCACACCTGGTCGAAAAACCTACCAGGTGTGCGCAAAAACCGCTAAAAACGCTCACACCTGGTCGAAAAAACAACCAGGTGTGCACGGTCGGCTGATGCCGACGTCGTCGCTGCGCTCCTTAACCTACCTTCGATTCGAGAGACTACAAAAAATCAAGGGCCGATACTGTTCATACGGGGGATACGATCCCCCGAGCCCCCTCGGCCTTTACGCCTTTCCGTATTTGCCGCCGGCATTGCAAATCGCGTCGTACAGTGCGATCATGCGTCCCGCCTTCCGTTCGGGCGTACCGTCCGTCATGGCAAGCACATGCGACGCGGACTGCAGACCGTCGCCCTTCGGAAACCGCCCGTCGAGCAGACGGTAGCACGCCTCCATGTCTTCGATCAGCGCGTCGTCCGTACGATCGCTCTGCGCAAGCAGGACCGCAAAGACGCTGTCCTCCTGACCGGTCAGGAACGGATGCTCCGTCCGCATGCGCCGATAGAGCGCTTTGCCGCGCGCGGCGAGCGCCGGCACGTCCGCGTCGGAAGCCGAATCGGTCAGCAGCATCGCCGCGAGCGCCAGATACTCGGAGCGGCTGAAAAAGTCTTTCAGAATCGTGTAGTTCGTTTGGGTGCGATCCCACCGGCTTTGCGGATCGTCCGAGAGCGCAAGCTTGCACGCAAGCGGCACCAGAACGCTCGAACGGAAATTGGAAAAAATGCCGGCGTCCTGTTTGATCAGGCGCTTGCAGTCCAAAAGCCGCTGCTCGTCGACGGGACGGTTTGCCGCGACGTACAGGTTGGCCGCGACGGGAAAGCTGTAATCGTTCTCCATGCGGAACGCGGACTTCACCGCTTCACGCGCTTCAAGATATCGGACCGTCAGGTCCTGCAATGCCGGATTCATACGGATTCTCCTTGCCCGGTTGATTCGATGACAAATACCCAAGGGCTCAGTCCGCCCGAATAGGTCCGCAGCTTTTCGCGCACGCAAAGCCGCGGGCTTTCGCGCACGAGACGTTCCAAAAGCTTTCCCTCGGTGGTGTAGAGCACTGCGACGCCGTCGGGCTTCAGAAGATTCGGAAGCCGCCGCACAAAGCGCGCATAAAGCGTTTCGTTGTCCCGATGTGAGCCCACGCGGCTGCCGAACGGCATGTTGGACACCAGAAGATCCGCGCCCTCGCGCGCCTCAAACCGCAGAATATCGCGGCAGACGAACCGCGCGCGGCTGTTGCCCGCTTTGGCATTCTCTCTTGCGATGGAAACCGCCGTGCCGCTTTTGTCGACGCCCAACAGCGATCGGCAATCCTTCTGTGCCTCCGAGCTGAACAGCAGCGAGCCGCTTCCCGCAAACGGATCGAACACCGACGGACGCGTTTCTTTGACGAACGACAGCGCATAGCGCGTCAGCGTATACGCCAGCGCCGGATGGATCGATGCGGGCAGCGTGTCCTTGCGCCACGGATAGCGGGTATCCTTGACGTTCCAAAGCTTCCAATACAGATCGCAGACCTCGTTGCGCGAATCGATGCGCAGCTCGCAGTCGTACGCGGACGGGTTATTGTGCCCGTCAAGCATGGTTTTGAGCTTTTCGATGAACCCGCTGCGATCCTTGAGGTATCCGCGGACCTCGATGCGGTAGCTCGTGCCGATGCAGTTTTTGACCGCGTTTGCGATTGCCTTCGGCGTCATCGGAACATCCCTTGCGATCGGCAGCAGCGCTTCGACCATGCCGTTTGCGCGGTAGACCCTTGCGATATCGTCGGTCTCGATGCGCACGGCGTCGCCTTTGACCGTGCCGAACAGCCCGAGCGTTTTCAGTTCATCCTGGAGCTGCTTCGCAAAGCCGTGCGGCGCAATGCAGAGGATCTCGTACGGACGCGCCAGCCGTTCCACCGGCGCGGTCTTGACCGTCTCAAACCGCTGCATGGCCTTTTCGTACGCAAGCGCGATCTCCGCAACATGCTTGTCCATTTCCTCGGATACGGAGATCGGAACGGTATATGCTTCGAGTTCGTCCTTTGCGCCGAGCTTGCCGAGCGAAAGCAGAATGCTCGGTACGGTGAACATGGTCTGCTCCTCTTTGAGCGCGCGTGCGAGGATCGGGATATCTTTTTCGTTTTCCAGCGCGCCGAGCAGACGGTAAAGATTTTTACGTACCTTCGGCTGATCGCTTCCGGCAAGTGCGGAAAGGATCGCACGGTCGGACAGAAGCTGTTCGATTTCGGCGCGGCCCTGCTTGGTTTTTGCAAGCGCGCACAGCGCCGAAAGCGCTTCCGACGCGTGCTCGCCGCTGAGTTGTGCAAAGAAGGTTTGTGCCGTCATGCCTTTGCCGCTTCCCGAATGCGCGCAAGGATCTCGTCCGTGCCGTCCACGCCCTTCGCATGCTGCATGGCTGCTTGATAGGCAGCGCGCTCGCGATAGAGCGCGAGCAGTTCGTTTGCGATCGATTCGGGGTTGACCTCGTCCGCAAGCAGCACCTTGGCATAGCCGCGGGCTTTGAAATATTTGGCGTTCAGCTCCTGATCGCCGCGCGTGGACGCCGAGGACAGCGGCAGCAGCAGCATGGGCTTATGAAGCGCCAGCAGCTCGAACACCGCGTTTGCGCCTGCGCGCGAGCATACGACGTCGGCAAGTGCAAACAGATCCGCCATCTCGTCGCGGATATAATCGTACTGCAGATAGCCCGGATACCGTACGCTGTCGTCAACCTTGCCCTTGCCGCACAGATGCACGACGTCGAACGTTTCCAAAAGCTTCGGCAGCGCTTTGCGCACCGCGACGTTGACCGACTCCGCGCCGAGACTGCCGCCCGTGACGAGCAGCACCGGCTTTGCTCCAGAAAGCCCTGTGAACGCAAGCCCCTTTTCGCGAGAGCCTTTGTACAGCTCGGGACGGATCGGCGTACCGGTGTGTACGCCCTTGCCGCCCTTGATCAGCGGTGCGGTGTCCTCAAAGGTGACCAGCACACGGTCGGCATAATGCGCGTCGATCTTGTTTGCGAGGCCCGGCGTGTAGTCGGATTCGTGCGTCAGGATCGGACACCTGCCCTTTGCCGCCGCAACGACCGGGACGGAAACGTAGCCGCCCTTCGAAAATACAACGTCCGGCTTGAGCTGCTTGATCAGGCGCTTTGCCTGCAGATAGCCCTTCTGCACATGAAACGGCATCGAAAGCGTTTTGAGGCTGAGATAGCGGCGCAGCTTGCCGGAATCGATGGTGTGATAGGTCACGTCCGGAATCGCTTCGACCAGCGTCTTTTCCATGCCGTCCGTGCCGATATAGTGGATCTCCCATTGATCGCGATCCAGTTTTTCGATCAGCGCAAGATTCGGCGTCACATGCCCTGCCGTGCCGCCGCCCGTGAAGACGATCGTTTTTTTCATGCTTGTGTTCCCCCCCGTTCCATCCTATACGCGAACCGCGTGCTTAATTCGCGCCGGTTGCCGTGTCCGTTCCGCCGACAAAGCAGGTCTCAACCGCGCCGGGCTCGGTCAGCTCATCGCTCTTCAGCAGCGCGCGGCCGATCAAAAACTTCATCTGTGAATACTCCTCCGGCAGATTGCTCATGTCGAGCTCGAGCATGACCAGCACGAGACGCTCGTTTTCGGGCGCGACCTCGCTGCCGTCCTTGTTGGTCTCGCGGAAGCCGATAAACCATGCGATTTCCTTGTCCGCCTGCGAAGCCGAGTCCTTCTTGTTGCCGACCTCGGCCGTTCCCGTCTTGCCGGCGATCGTATAGCTGTGTACGCCGAGCGTACGCGCCGTGCCGCCGTCCCTTTCGCGGCAGACGCCGATCATCATCTGTGTGAGATCGTCGGCGTTCTTTTCCGAGCACATCGTCTTCCAGATCTCGGTCTCATGATGATATGTCTCGGTATAGTCGTTCTTTTCCGCCTGCCAGATCGATTCCACCACATACGGAACGGGCGCTTTGCCCTCGTTGCGGAACGACGCGATGTAGCACGCCATCTGCAGCGGCGTGACCAGCAGCTCGCCCTGTCCGTAGCCGGTCATTGCGAGCAGCGGATAGGTTTCTTCGCTCTCGTCATTCTTGATCTTCGAATGCTGCGTGGGCAGATCGAACGGCACGCTCTCGCCCATGCCGATGTACTTCAAAAAGTCCTTAAGCTTCTCCCAGCCCATTCGGAGCGCTGCCCACGAGAAGAAGCAGTTGTCGGAGTCAATGATGCTCGATTCCATGTTCATCGGCGTATGGCGGCGCGACGTGCCGGTACGCGTGATTTCGTCGATGCCGGTGTAGGCGTACTCGCCCTTCTTGACGTCCCATGCGTCCTTGTAGCCGCCGGTCGTGGATTTGTATTTCGCATTGTGAATGATCTCGGTTTCCGGGAAGATGCTCGCGGTCGTCAGCGTGCCCGTTTCGAGTGCGCCGATCGCCGTCATCGTTTTGAACGTCGATCCCGGGGCGTAGAGACCTTGGATGGCTCGGTTCAACATCGGGGTCTGCGGGTCTTTTTCGAGCGCGGTGAACGCGTCCGTTCCGACCGTGCCTCGGCTGAACGCTTCGACGTCGTAATCGGGGAACGAATACAGCGCCTGCACCGCGCCGGTGCGCGGATTCATGACGATGACCGTGCCGGAGATGCTTTCGTCGTAGACGATGGTTTGCACGACCTCCTCGACGCGCTGCTGCAAGCGGATGTCAAGTGTGAGATGCAGGTCCTGCCCGTCCAGAGCCGGAATGTTGTAGAGCGTCTGGCGGTTTGATCCGTCGATGCCCTGAATGTACGCGAAGCCGCCCTTCTGCCCGCGCAGTTGTTCCTCATATTGCTGTTCGAGGCCCGCGTATCCGAGCCAGCTGTCCTTCTGATAGACGGAGTTGCTGTCGTCCTCGATCTCGTAGACGCGATTGTTGGTCGGATCGGCAATGCCGAGCATGAAATTCACGACGTCGCTGATGACGTCATTGCGGCGATTGATCAGATCGATCCGCTTCCAGTCTTCCTTCCACATGACCGCCGCGAAGCCTAAGAGGTGGCAGGCGGATCGGCCGTAGGGGTACTGGCGGAAGCGGGTGGACGTCAGGCTCGCGCTGTTGTCGACGCCGACGCCGGTGATCGAAAGGAAGCGCTCCTCCAGCGTGCTGTCCATCTGATCCGGATAGAGCTTCGCCACAACCGCCGAGGAGTTCTTGCTGTATACCGCTTCGCGGATACGCTTTTCAAAGTCCTCCTGCGCTTCGCCGTTTACCTTGATCTGCGGAATGGAGAGCAGTTCCTTCACAACCGCGTCCTTCTTGTCGTCCGGGATGCGGCTCGGCACGCAGAAGATCGTGACAGGCGCGAGGTTCTTGACCAGCAGCTCGCCCTCGGCGTCGAAGATCTCACCGCGCTTCGGGTAGTTGATGCCGATCAGCAGCTTGTCGCCCCACTGCATCGTCGGAAAGATCAGCGCCGGCGTCCACACCACGCCCCAGCTTCCGTTTTCATAGCGCGCGTTGATCGTGTAGTCGTTGACCATGTCGCCGAGCGTCTTGGTCTTGTAGGTCATCTGAAAATCGATGGAGCTGGTGATCGACGCGTCGGAGACGTTGCCGACGAAATATGTGATCTCCTGCAGCCCGACCGCGTTGAAAATCTGGGTATACTTGTCCGTAAACTCCTTTGCGGAGATCATCGGATCGCTGGGATTGGTGTCGCTGCCGGTCGTGTTCTTGACCGACGGCGACAGCAGGTTATACGCCGCGCCGTAACTGCCCTCGCAGATATACTCCAAAAACTGCCGGCAGACCTCGCTGCCCTTGCCGTGCGACTGCGAGCAGCCGAGCGGTAAAAACGCCGACGCCAGCAGGATGATGAGAATGCATATTGAAATCCGTTTTTTCACATTGATGCTCCGGGTGATAAATTTCCGTTTATCATTATAACAGAACCTTCGCCGTTTGTGTGTGTTTTTTTCCATCGTTTTCAAAAAAGTCGCTTTTTGTTCGCATTCGGCGCATACGATGGACCATGAATGTCGTATTTTCGGTACTGATCGGAGCTTCTCTGCTGTTTCTGCTGCTGTCCGGCGGCGGCGACGGCGCGTTCGCGTCGCTGATCGCAGGCGCAAACGATGCGGTTGCGGCCTGTCTTTCGATGTGCGGCGCGTACCTTTTGTGGATGGGGCTTCTGAACGTCGCGAAGGAAGCGGGGCTGATGCGCGCGCTCGCAAGGATCTTGAAGCCGGTGCTGCGGCTGCTCTTTCCGCACGCGGGCAAGGCGGGCGAAGCGATTTCGATGAACCTTGCCGCAAACATGCTCGGCATGGGCAACGCCGCCACACCCTACGGGATCGAGGCAATGCGGCTTCTGAACGAAGCGAATCCGCGGCCGGGCGTTGCGACAAACGAGATGTGCGTGCTCATCTGTATCAACGCCTCCTGTCTCGAGCTGTTTCCGGCTTCGCTCATTGCGCTGCGCCAAAGCTACGGCTCTGTACAGCCGCTCGCCGTCGTGGTTCCTTCGCTTCTCGCTTCCTTGGCGGCTACGCTTGTCGCCGCCGTCCTGTGTCTTTTCTGTATCCGCCCATGCCGATCGCAATCGCAATCCTGCTGCTGATCCTGTTTGCGGCATGCAAGCGTGTGAACGTCTTTTCCGCCTTTGTGAAGGGCGCGTCGGACGCTCTGCCGCTGATGCGCACACTGCTGCCGACGCTTGTGGCGTTTACAATGGCAATGCGCCTGTTTCGCGACAGCGGGCTTGCGGATACGGTTTCGTCGCTGCTCGCCCCCGCGCTGCTGCGCGTCGGAGTCGATGCGGAGCTCATGCCGCTTCTGATCGTGCGGCCGTTTTCCGGCAGCGCGGCGATGAGCACGCTCCTCGATCTCTTTACCCGCTTCGGTCCGGATTCGCAGGTCGGACTGACCGCAAGCGTACTGCTCGGCTCGTCGGAAACGGTCTTTTATACCGTTGCGCTCTATTTCGGTGCAATCGGGATCAAGCGCACGCGCTTTGCCGTGCCGGTCGCGCTTGCGGCGCTGTTCGTATCGGTCGTGTTCGGACTGTTGTTTTCGTCGCTTTTCTTCGGTTCGCGTTGACTTTTCCGCCGCAGATTGGTATGATAATTGATAATCATTGTAATCTGTACGTTCGGAGGCAACTATGCGCATAGAGAACCGAATCCTGATCGGCAAGGGTGAAGCGGAAGCCGCGATCCTGCCGCAGATGGCAAACCGACACGGCCTGATCGCCGGCGCGACCGGCACGGGCAAAACGATCACGCTGAAGGTCATGGCGGAATCCTTCTCCGACCTCGGCGTCCCCGTCTTTCTGGCGGACGTCAAGGGCGATCTGTCCGGCTGCTGCAAGCCCGGCGAGATGAATGAAAAGATCGCGCAGCGCCTGCAGAACATCGGCATCGATCCCGAAGCGTTCCCCATGCGGCGCTATCCCGTGCGGTTCTGGGATGTATACGGTGAAGGCGGACACCCGGTCCGCACGACCGTCAGCGACATGGGCGCCGATCTTTTGTCGCGGCTTTTGGGGCTCACCGACGTACAGAAGGGCGTGCTGTCGATCGCGTTCCGTGTTGCGGACGACAACGGATGGCTGCTGATCGACCTCAAGGACCTGCGCGCGATGGTCGCCTACATCACCGAGCATTCGGCGGAGCTTCTGAACGAATACGGCAACATCTCCAAGCAGTCGGCGGGCGCGATCCAGCGTGCGCTGCTCTCTTTGGAGGACGCGGGCGGCAATCTGTTCTTCGGCGAGCCGGCCATCGAGCTTTCCGACTGGATGCAATGCGACGAGGACGGACGCGGCTATATCAACGTGTTCCATTGCGCAAAGCTCTATCAAAGCCCGCTGCTCTATTCGACGTTTATGCTCTGGCTGCTGGCCGAGCTCTTCGAGCAGCTTCCCGAGGTCGGCGACCCCGAAAAGCCGAAGCTGGTGTTCTTCTTCGACGAGGCGCATCTGCTCTTTTCCGACGCGAAAAAAGCGCTGCGCGACAAGGTGGAGCAGGTTGTCAAGCTGATCCGTTCGAAGGGCGTCGGCGTCTATTTCATCTCGCAGCAGCCGTCCGATCTACCCGATCCTGTGCTGGCGCAACTTTCTAACCGCGTGCAGCACGCGCTGCGCGCCTATACGCCCGCAGAGCAGAAGGCGGTGCGCACCGCCGCGGCGACGTTCCGTCCGAATCCGGATTTTTCCACCGAGGAAGCCATCACAAATCTCGGCACAGGCGAGGCCTTGGTGAGTTTTCTGGACGAGAAAGGCCGCCCGTCGGTGGTTGAGCGCTGCACGATCCTGCCGCCGCAGTCGATGATGGGCATGATCGACGACGAGCGCAGAAAGAGCGAGATCATGGCGGACACGCTCTACGGCAAGTATGACGAGCCGGTGGACAACGAATCCGCTTACGAGGTCCTGACCGCCAAGAACCAAAAGGCCGCCGAGGAGAAGGCGGAAGCCGCCGCGCAGGAGGCTGCCGCGAAGGAGCAGGAAAAGGCCGAAAAGGAAAAGGCGAAGGCGGAAAAGGAAGAACAAAAAGCCAAGGAAAAGGCCGAAAAGGAAAAAGCGGCAAAGCGCAAGAAAACGACCAGCGCGATCGGCAAGGTGGCGTCCTCCGCCGCCAATACGATCGGCCGGCAGGCGGGCAAATCGCTCTACCGCGGGCTTATGGGCATTCTCAAAAAATTCTTCTGATCGGAGGTATCCCATGCAATACTGTAAGGATTGTCAGCGGCTCGTCGAAGGCCCGGTTTGTCAATACTGCCGCAATACAAAACTGCGCATACCTTTGGACGGCGATTTCTGCATGGTCGCGGAGCTGAGCTTCCCGGAGGCGGCGATGCTGAAGGAGCTGTATGCGGACAACGGCATCGCCTGCACGGACCGTTCCGTCTTAGGCGCCGGAATCACCGTCAACCTCGGTGTGAACCTCGACCGTGTGCGGCTGTACGTCCCCTATAACCGCTACGACGAAGCGATACAGCTTCTGGATGCGTTCTTCGGCGGCGAAGCGGTACTGCTGCCCGACGACTGAGTCCCCCCGTTTTTGTCGCAGGGCGGCAGGAAGAGCGCCGAAACGGTATGCGGAAACGAAGCTGTGATCAGCCGCAGAAAACGTGCTGACGCCGTCGGGCGATCCGGGTTTTATGCATTGATTCCTCATGCGCATTTATGCGGCATCATGCGGAAAAAATCGCATATTTTATCATAATATCCTTTGTAAAATCCGGGAAAAATTATGAATAAAATGTTGCACTTTGCATAAAACGGTGCTATAGTTGAGCCACCATCGAGAGTGCGCGAGAGACAAGCTCCGTGACCGCACAGCAACCTGCCTCAGTAAGGTGCTAAAGCTTGTACGATGGCAATTCAAACCGTTCCCGGTCGATTTCGGAGCATTCCGATCGGCCGTTTTTGTTTTTTGCATGCAACGCATGCGCCGCATGCGAAGTATTATAGGCGAAAGCCATGATATTCGGCTTTCGGAGAAGGAGAGCTTATGAAAAAGAAACGCAAGGCATGGATCTGGATTCTATGCATCGTGCTCGTGCTGGCGCTCGGCGGCGGCGCGTACTATTGGTTTTTCCTGCGCGGCGCAGAGGACGTCGGCACGGCCTATGTGCAGAGCGTCGCCGAGCTCACCGGCATGGGTACGGTGGGTCAGAACGCGGTGTATCGCGGCATTGTCGAGGCGAAGGAGGTCATCGAGATCAATCCCGAAAGCGACATGCGCATTCAAAAATGCTATGTGGAAACCGGCTCGAAGGTCAGCACCGGCGATCCGCTGTTTGAATACGACGTCGACGACCTCAAGCTTTCGCACGCGCAGCTGCTGATCGACATCACGGGGCTCGAAAACGGGCTTCGCACAAACCGCGAGGAGCTGGAATCGCTGAGCAAGCGGCTCGAAAAGGCGAAGGAGAGCCAGATTTACGAGCTGAAGCTGAATATCCAGACGCTGGAGCTCGACATCAAAAAGGCGGAATACGACCTCAAGGATAAGCAGCAGAAGGCGGCGGATATGCAAACGCTGATCGACGCAAGCGTCGTGTTCTCCCCCGTCACCGGTACGGTGCGCTCGGTGCGCGACGACACGCAAAGCAATCCGTTCGGCTACGGCGACTCCGCAAGCAGCGCGTATATCACGATCGTCGCCGGAACGGATTACTGCGTCAAAGGCACGGTCAGCGAACAAACGGTCTTTACGCTTTTCGAGGGCATGCCAGTGCTTGTGCGCTCGCGCGTCGACGGTTCGGTCTGGACCGGCACGATCTACAAGATCAACACCGATTCCACCGCAAGCGAACAGCAGATGTTTTACGACATGGGTTCGGGCGATTCCGCAAGCAAGTACAACTTCTATGTGGAGCTCGACAGCATCGAGGGCCTGATGATCGGTCAGCACGTCTTTATCGATCTCAACACCGCAGCGGAAGGCGGCAGCGCGCCGATGCTGCCCGCTGCGTTTGTCATGGCGGAAAACGGCCGCTTCTATGTGTGGGCGGCGAACGCGAACAACCGCATCGAGAGGCGCGAGATCCGGCTCGGCGCATACGACAAGGCTTCGGAATGCTATCCGATCGAAGGCGGTCTGAAAGCCACGGACCGCATCGCATTCCCCGACGCGACGATCCGTGCGGGTATGCTTGCGTCGGAAACGAACTACGTCGATCCGAACAGTCTGCCGGTCGATTTCGAACCGGACTACGGCTTTGAGGACGGCACATTCGGCGAGTTCACGGACGACTATGTGTTTGCCGCGCCGATGGACGAACCGGTCGACGAACCCGACGCCGGCTCTGCGGATTTCGGAGGCTGATATGCTGATCCGTCTCGAACACATCGAAAAGACGTACGGCACGCCGGAGCACCCCGTTCCGGTGCTGCATGACGTCAACTTTGCCATGGAGGAGGGCGAATACTATGCCATCATGGGGCCTTCCGGTTCGGGCAAGTCGACGCTGATGAACCTGCTCGGCTATCTCGATACGCCGACGTCCGGCACGTACTATTTCGAAGAGCATGACAATTCCAGAGCGAGCGACACGCAGATGGCAAAGATCCGCAACGAAAAGATCGGCTTTGTCTTTCAGTCGTTCCATCTTCTGCAGCAGCGCTGCGCATGGGAGAACGTCGCGCTGCCGCTGCTGTACGCAAACGTTTCGCGGCGCGAGCGCAGAGAGCGCGCCGAGCAGGCGCTGATCGACGTGGGGCTCAAGGACCGTATGGAATTCTTTCCCACGCAGCTTTCCGGCGGACAATGCCAGCGCGTCGCGATCGCGCGGGCGATCTGCTCGCAGCCGAAGCTGCTGCTGGCTGACGAACCGACCGGCGCACTGGACTCCAAGTCCGGTCAGCAGATCATGGACATCTTTGACGAGCTGCACGACCGCGGGATCTCCATCATCATGATCACGCACGAGCAGGCGGTCGCCGAACGCGCAGACCGCATGCTGCACATCTACGACGGCGTGCTGACGGGAGGACAGGCAAAATGAAGAAAGCACTGAAGATCATTCTGATCGTTTTGCTGATTGCCGCGCTCGCTTTAATATGTTTCCTGATAATAAAAAACGCGAGAAACGCACACAATGTTTCAGGCGCTCTTCTTTGTTACGGAACTGCATTTATGATTGCGTCGCAGTCAATAATGAATATAGGAATGTGTCTTAAACTTCTGCCCTGTATAGGAATAACGCTTCCGTTTAGATCTGCCGGCGGTTCATCGAACCTGTGTATATATTTTGCAATAGGGCTTGTAATGAGCGTTTACAGATTCAAC